>JBOHHR010000222.1:0-5848 GCA_050725475.1 Gammaproteobacteria bacterium
CGGCCAGGGTTTTCGGGCTGTCAAACTCCTGATCGCCCACCAGCAGGGTCACGATCTGCACCGTGACCGTGGTGACCGCCTCCAAGGGATTCGCGGTAAGGTTGGCCGACAAGCCTGCGGCCATGACCACGATCATGGTCTCCCCAATAGCGCGCGACACGGCGAGAAGAACCCCCCCAACGATACCCGGCAAGGCCGCAGGAATGATGACTTGACGTATGGTCTCAGATTGCGTGGAGCCCATTGCGTAGGCCCCATCGCGCAAGGACTGCGGCACCGCGTTGATCACATCGTCGGACAAGGACGATACAAAGGGGATGATCATGATCCCCATCACCAAGCCAGCGGCGAGGGCGCTTTCAGAGGCGACATCTAGACCCGCCCAGTCACCGACACCACGAAGTAAGGGGGCGACGGTCAAGGCGGCAAAGAACCCATAGACCACGGTTGGGACCCCGGCCAAGATCTCCAACAGCGGTTTGGCAAAGGAACGAAAGCCCCGGTTTGCATACACCGAGAGGTAAATGGCGCACATCAAGCCGATAGGCACCGCCACCAACATGGCGATCCCGGAAATCAATAAGGTCCCTGTGAAAAGCGGCACGGCGCCGAAAGCCCCGGAGGCGCCCACCTGGTCGCTGCGGATAGCCATCTGCGGACTCCATTCCAGGCCAAACACGAAATCGGTAAAGGGGACCACCCTGAAAAAACGGACCGCTTCGAACAAAACCGACAGCACGATACCTATGGTGGTAAATATGGCAATGGTGGAACAGGCGATCAACAGTGCCTTGACCATCCCCTCGACTTTGTTCCGAGCCCTGTGGCCTGCGTGGATCGCCCGCAGCGCGAATCCACTTCCTGCGACCGCGAGGGTCAGCACCACCACGCCAAGCGCTGCCCTGCCGATGTCCTTCAAGTGCATATAGTGAGCCGCTGCGGCTTGCAATTGTGGGTTAGGATCGCCGGCGACTACATTCCACTCCGCGAGATTCCTAACATCATTGAGAAAAAGTTGCAGTAGAGGAGGCGATAACGATTTGATCTCCTGCGGCAGATCGGCGATTAATAGGCCAGTAACGACAGACCCTTCAAACGCTTGCCATAGAGCGACCAGCAGCAAGGCGGGCACACCGCACCAAATCGCCGCGTAGAATCCGTAGTAACCAGGTAAGGAATGAAGTAAACGTATCTTGCCGCCAGCCGTGGCCAGCGAACGCCGGCGCCCCGCTAGGTAACTAATGCTAGCGAGTACCAATAATACAGCCAGTATTATCGAAACCTGCACGCCATAAAACCTTCATTTATAAAAGATGTGGTCGGCCCCCTCGGGGACCGACCACAACGAACGCCGAATCGCTACGAAACTATGAGATCAGAACATTGCACCTCGCTATTACAATTGCGACAGCGTCATTCCCTTGAGGCCTTTGGCATCGGCGGTAAACTGCTCGCGCTCTGCGGCGGGCATGGGGATGAGCCCTTTGTCCGCCAGATATCCCTCCTCGCCCCAAGCCTTTTCGCTGGTGAACTCCGCGAGGAATTCCTTGATCCCGGGGACGACGTCCACATGCGCTTTCTTGACATAGATATACAAAGGCCGCGAAATGGGATAGGACCCGTCGGAAATGGTCTCGAACTCGGGCGCTACGCTGTCCACCACAGAGCCTTGGACCTTATCGGTATTCTGATCTAAGAAGCTGAATCCAAACACGCCCAAGGCATTGGGATTGGCTTCCACCTTCTGCACGATGAGGTTATCGTTTTCACCCGCTTCGATATAGGCGCCGTCCTCCCGCACCGTGTGGCAAATGGCCTTGAACTTGTCCCCATCCGAGTCGTTTATCGCCTTGATCCAACCAAAGCTCTTGCAACCACCTTCCAAGGCCATTTCCGCGAAAGCATCGCGGGTGCCGGAGGTGGGTGGTGGGCCTAAGACCTCGATCTTTGCGTCCGGCAGCGCGCCGTTGACCTCTTTCCATGTCTTATAAGGATTCGGCACCAGTTTCTCCTCACCGCTGGGATCGGGTACTTCCTTGCCCAAGGCCAAGAACACGTCTTTGAGTGAGATAGTAAGCGGTGGGGATTTCTTGGAATTCGCGATGGCGATCCCATCGTAACCGATCTTCACCTCTACGATGTCGGTAACGCCGTTTTTCCGGCATAGCTCAAACTCCGAATCCTTCATCCGGCGAGAGGCGTTAGTGATATCTGGGTGCTCCACACCCACTCCGGCGCAGAACAGTTTCATGCCGCCCCCGGTTCCCGCCGCCTCGACTTTCGGTGTTTTCAAACCAGTGGACTTCCCGAAGTGTTCCGCCACCACGGTGGTGAAAGGGTACACCGTGGACGAGCCGACAATGCTGATATAGTCCCGCGCCGCCTGGGCTGCCGTGGAAAAACCGGCGCCAGCTATGGCCAGCACCAGCCCTAACTTAAGCGATCGTGTATACAACATACAAACCTCCTAAAAATTTATATTTCAATGAGGGAACAAGAACCTGAACGGGGATCGGGTGCTTTATAGCAAACCATAGTACCGAGCAAATGTGACAGTTTTGTTACACCGGCCGCTACTGAAACCCGTTGCGCGTAGGTGCAATACCTGGAGGCGTCCAAATTCTGACCTCATCGGCCAGAGCCGTTATTAGGCCAAACGATAATTGATACAACAACGTGACAGCGTGTCCACGCGATGGCGCAATGCCTGATGTAGAAAAACTGGCTTGGGGGCTAAGCTTTGGCGCTGACGCTAACCGTAAATACTGTACCCTTTAGGCAACATACGGCCTCGAGATTCTTCTTAGCCTACCGGCCTTCTCAGTTAACCCATTTAAATTAATTATGAGAGAAGCTTCTCAAAACCTGCTCTAGGGCATTTACGACTGTTGTAATAATCGTTATTATTTTTGCTACAATGTTGTACAATAAATACAGTCCAGTTATTCTCTAGCAAAGGAATTCAAAACCATGGCCTCTGAAAAAATGACTGAAAGCCTCCCCTCCTCCCAAACCCAACTGCCAGAACCCCAACTCGCCGAGATCCTGAGTCACCATTACGGCGACGGGTTCGTATACCTCGTAAGCGCTAGCCTGGGGGCTTGGTATAGGCTCGCGATAGAAAAGGGCTATGTCAGTCAGGACGGGTATTTGACGCGCAAAGGGCGGGCATTACTGGCCAGTTACCACTACGCTTGAAGGCGCTTCGAATTTAGGGCCACTTCGATACAGTGCTCCCCACCAGTTTCAGGATCTTCCGCCAGCGTCCGGTATCCGGGCGCGCTCGCTAAAAATGAATCGCCCGGACTTGTGATTCCTTGCTGATAGTTGCCGGGGGAGTTGCTGCTCGAGTATCCACTAAGACTCCCAAATCCGCTCGCACGATGCCACCCCTCACCGCCGATAGCGATGCGCGACGAACGGCAACGCGACCACTGTGATGGGAAGCAACCGGCCTCGTCTACGTGCCCAGAGCGGCGTACCGGGAGCAGCCTGGGTGCGGTTCACGTATCCCATGGCGATAGGTCGGTCCAGATAGGGGCTGTATCCGCCGCTAGACACAACTCCCACCCGGTTCCCGTGTTCATCCACCAGTTCCACACCATGGCGCACGGGCGCCCTGCCCTGCGGCTGCAAACCCACGCGCACGGTATCGGGTCCCCGAGCGATTTGCTCGAACAGCACCGCAGCCCCCGGGAAGCCGCCCGCACGAGCGCCGCCGGGGCGCCGTGACCGCCCTACCACCCAATCAAGGCCCGCTTCCACGGGCGTTGTTTGCTCGGTCAGATCCTGACCATAAAGACACAAGCCCGCTTCCAGACGCAACGAATCCCTGGCACCCAGCCCCGCCGCTTCGACTTCCGGGTTGTCCAGCAGCATGCGTGCCATCCGTTCCGCAGCGAGGGCGGGCACCGAGATCTCAAATCCGTCCTCTCCCGTATAACCGCAGCGGTTCACGATGCAGTCTTGGGTGGCGATGCGAAACCGGCCAGCGCTCATGAAGGCGAGTGTATCCACGCTCGGCGCAAGGCGCTGCAGCACGTGCGGCGCCACAGACCCTTGCAGCGCCAGTAAAGCGAGATCGGGGAGTGGCTGCACCCGAAACCCCGGTCCTTCGTGCCCTTTCAAGTGACGTAGATCTCGATCCTTGCAGGCGGCGTTCACGACCACAAACAGACTTTCCCCCAGATCGGTGACCATTAGATCATCCAGGATCCCTCCGGCTTCGTTGGTAAACACCGTGTAGCGTTGGCGATAGTGCCCTAAACCTGCGATTCCGCTAGGTACCAAGCCCTCCAACATCTCGCGGCACGACCCTCCCCGCACCATCAACTGACCCATGTGCGAGACATCGAATAGGCTCGCCTGAGCGCGCGTGTGCAGATGCTCCCGCTTTATGCCGCCGGCATAATGCACGGGCATGTCGTATCCGGCAAACGGAGCCATCTTAGCCCCAAGCTCCAAATGCAAACTGTGTAAAGGTGTTTTTTTTAACTCGCTCACGCTGTTCTGCCGATCCAGCTGCATCAGCGGCGATAAAATGAATCATCGTAGAAACCACTTTCACGCGACATGCGATCCCACATGAACGAGGGACCCAAAACCGGCATGGACGGATCGATGAGCACGATAACTACCTTGGTCAACCAGCTCAAACCCACCAGAGTGAAGCCCAGGATAAACAAGGTGCGGTAGGGGTATTTTTGGTCTGTTATCGCGGCTGTTTGGCTTCTTCTTGCGAGGTAAAAGAAAATCCCTGCGAACAAAATCACCGCTCCGAAGACACCGACGGCCGCCGCCAGATTATTCACTCTTTCTAACATCGTGCGATGTAACGGTTCTGTTTCAAAGCCACGGGGCGAACAAGCTCACAACGCTAAGTATTTGTGAAACACTTGAACAGGGTGCAACACGTCCAGCTCTAGGGCTTGACGTATTTGCTGGCGACAACTGCTGCCGGTCGCGACCACCAGGGTCCCGGGCAGGGCACGGCGAACGCTAGGCAAGAGGACCAGTTCCGCGATCTGGCGCGACAGATCATAGTGCTGACTTTGGTAACCGAATAGACCCGCCATACCACAACAACCGGATGGAATCAAAGCAACCTTTGCCTGCGGTATCAATTCTAGAGCCTCAACGCTCGGTTGCGAGCCGGCCAACGCTTTTTGATGGCAATGTACGTGTAGCAAGATCTCCTTCGGTGCAGGACTAAAAGCCAAGCCCTTCTCCCCCATCCCCGCCAAAAATTCTTCGAAGGCCACGACGCGCTTCGCGATGGCCTTCGCTTGTTTGCGGATGTCGGCATCTTGCAACAGATCGAGCAGCTCATCGCGGTAGGTATACACCTCAGAGGGCTCCAGACCAACGATGGGCAACTCCGGGAATCGTTCCAGCACACGCATCGCCTGCCTCATCGTTTTGCGCGCTCGCCGCAACAGTCCCAGACTTACCTCTAGGCGCCCGGAAGATATGCAAGGCGTGACGTAAACCATGAATCCCAGCCACTCCAAAACCTCTACCGCCGCCCGACCGATGGCGGGCTCGTAGTATTCCGTTATCGGGTCGACCAACAGCACAACGGCCGATCTGGCCCCTAGGGGCTGGGGCCTCTCTTTGCACCACGAGCTGAAGCGCTGGCGCGCCAAGCGGGGGAGCTGGCGCGCTCTATGGATCCCCAGCAGGCGTTTCGCCGCTGCGCTCCCCAGCACGGCGTTGCTAAACCAGGGCGTATAGCTCGCGGCCCTGCTGAGTGTGTTAAAGCGCGCAAGAACCCGGGTACGCCACGTAACGCCGTGTCGGTCCTGGTAATACTGCAGGAACTCCGCCTTCATGCGCGCCATATCCACAT
>JBOHHR010000223.1:0-17079 GCA_050725475.1 Gammaproteobacteria bacterium
TCTCTTGCAGCACAAAGGCACAGCCAAGGTTGGGGCCTTGTTCGGGCCGGTCATGTGCGTTTGGTTCCTTACCCTCGCCTGCCTTGGTGGATTTCACATTCTGCGCGATCCGATGGTGTTGGAGGCGCTGAGCCCCCTTCACGCCGCCCGGTTTTTCCTCCAGCACCAGGGGCATGGCTTTTTGGTGCTCGGGGCCGTGGTGCTCGCGATCACGGGAGCAGAAGCGGTGTACGCCGATATGGGCCATTTTGGCAAGGGGCCTATACGCCTGGCCTGGTTTTGGTTTGTGCTGCCGGCTCTGCTGATCAACTATTTCGGCCAGGGCGCCTTGCTGTTGCACGATGCCACGGCGGCAAAAAATCCGTTTTATCTCTTGGTTCCGGGATGGGCGCTGTTGCCGATGGTGGGCTTAGCCACCGCCGCCACGATCATCGCCTCCCAGGCCGTGATCTCGGGCGCTTTTTCAGTCACCCACCAAGCGACGCAGCTCGGCTATCTACCGCGCATGAACACACGATATACCTCAGAGACGGAGAAGGGGCAGATCTATATACCGTTTCTCAACTGGGGATTGCTGGTCGGCATCTTCGTCTTGGTGCTCGGTTTTCGATCCTCGAGCGATTTGGCGGCCGCCTATGGGATCGCAGTCACCGGTACTATGGTGATCGACACCATCCTAGCGTGTGTGGTGGTGCGAGTGCTGTGGCAATGGCACCCGATCGCCGTTGCGCTCGGGGTGAGCGTGTTTATCCTCATCGATCTAGCGTTCTTGGGCGCTAATGCGTTGAAACTGTTTCAGGGTGGCTGGTTCCCCGTGGTCATCGCCGGGGTTGTGTTCACCATGATGTCGACGTGGGATCGCGGGCGCCAGCTCGTGTCGGCACGCCTGCGCGAGAGCGATATCCCCTTGCTGCGATTCCTTGATAACTTGGGTACGGATACACTGAGGCGTGTTCCCGGCACGGCGGTATTCCTCACCGCAAATCGCGAGGGCGTACCCCATGCGCTGCTTCACAATCTGAACCATAACAAGGTGCTGCACGAGCGCGTCGTCGTACTCACGGTGGTCACCCGCGACGTGCCTTTCGTCGCTGCGCGTGAACGCCTTGAGGTGCAGGCGCTTTCGCACAACTTCTACCGGGTAACCGTATACTATGGCTTCAAGGACGATCCGGATATTCCGAAAGCCTTGCGCGCCTGCAAGGCCCGAGGGCTCGCCTGTGATCTGATGGAGACCTCCTTTTTCTTGAGTCGCGAAACGCTGATCCCCACGGCTCTGCCCGGTATGGCGCTGTGGCGGGAAAAGTTGTTCGTCAGTATGGCGCGCAACGCAGGCAGCGCCACCGCGTACTTCGGAATTCCGACTAACCGAGTGGTCGAGCTAGGCACTCAAATCGAGTTTTAGTCAAGGCTTGTGAAAAAATCTGCTGCGCTGGGGATCTCGCGTTGCATCCTCGGCGCGCCAAGCAGGCCACTCGCTGGCCCTGGCTTTCCGGCGGTGCTCGGACCAATCCGCCGGGAGCGGATTGGGAACGCAATCGGCGGCCCGCAGGGTGCGCGCCAGGGATGGCGCGCAACAATCCTCGTGTATTTCGCTATATACACTCCGGTTGCTCGTCTCATCCTTGAGACTCGCCCCTGCGGGGCTTGCACGCCGTTTCGTTCCCGACGAAACAGTCCTCCGCTCCGGCGGAACGCGACCTTCCTGCGCTCGCGACGATTTCTTCACAAGCTGTCAGCCTTCCTTTTTAGCGCTCATAAAGCGTTCAATAACCGGATTGACGATGAGCTCCATAGCCTGAGCTCTCCTGAGCGCCGGGATCACGATGGTGTCGGGGCCAGACATGAATGATCCGGACAACAAGCCCAATAGTTTGTTGAAATCCACGTTAAGCTTCTTCGGGTTGCGAACATGCACCACTTCGAAACTCTGATCGTTACCGGGGATCTCCTGAGCAGAGAAGGGATTGGAGGTATCCACAGTGGGAACGCGCTGAAAATTTATATCCGTGCGCGAGAATTGGGGCACGATGTAGTGCACGTAATCGTGCATGCGGCTCAGTATTTTTTGGGTCGCCGCCGCCGCGGAATACCCCCTCACCTTTTTGTCCCGGTGTATTTTTTGTATCCACTCTAGATTGATGATCGGCACCACGCCGATCAAAAGATCGACATGTTTGGCGATATTCACCTTGTTTGTCACCAGGCCGCCATGGAGGCCCTCGTAAAACAGCAAGTTGGTATCTTTCGGCAGCGGCTCCCAAGGGGTGATTGATCCGGCCGGCCGCTTAAGGCTGAGCGCCTCTTTTTTGTTGTGCACATACCAGCGGCGCTTCCCCTCGCCTTTTCTCGCGTACTCCTTAACGACCGCCTCTAATTCTTCAAAGAGGTTGCCTTCCGGCCCAAAATGAGAAATCGTCTTTCCTTCTGCCTCGGCGCGCTGCAATGCCTTTTGCATTGATTTGCGATCATAACGGTGGAAGCCATCGCCTTCGATGATGGCCGGGCGCACGCCTGCGCGCTGAAAAATCCGTTCGAAAGCGACCTTCACGCTGGTCGTGCCCGCACCCGAAGAGCCGGTCACAGCAATGATGGGATGCTTTTTCGACATCACGTACCGCCATGGGATATCAATTGCATTCCTGTGGGACTTCGATCATTTCGGAATATTGCGAAGTGCCCCTGTGGGCTCAGGGCTCTATCACTGGTTTGAACGGCCGCTGTTATCGCACCCCCGCCAAGCGGCTACGCCTGCGATTGCAGGTAATTTGCGAGACCCATCTTCTCGATCAAGCCCAATTGCGTTTCCAGCCAATCGACGTGGCTTTCTTCGCTTTCCAAAATAGCTCGCAGCAGGTCTCGAGAGACGAAATCCTGACAAGACTCGCAATAGGCGATCGCTTCGCGCAAGAGCGGCATGGCGGCGTTCTCCAGCACCAGATCACAGCGCAGCATCTCCTCGGCATGCTCGCCTATCTTGAGCTTGCCCAGGTCTTGCAAGTTAGGCAGCCCTTCCAGGAACAAAATGCGCTGGATAAGCCGATCGGAGTGCTTCATTTCTCCAACAGACTCCTTGCATACCTGCTCATTCAGTTCCTTGAGTCCCCAGTTGTGGTACATGCGCGCGTGCAGAAAATACTGGTTGACTGCCGTCAGCTCGTTCTTTAACGCTTTATTCAGATAGCCGATGACCTTCTTATCGCCTTTCATGTGAAGCTCCTAAGCGTCGCGCTCTATCGCAAGGCCGCGTGTTATAACTCAATTCAAGCATGCGCCATCGAAGACAACTACAAATAGCTTAACCGCAAACCCTATGGATAATCCACTTTCCGGGTATCGTGGGCTACCGCCGTTTGCTGCGATCCGGCCTGTACACGCTGAACCCGCACTGGATAAAGTGCTAGCGGAGAATCGTGCTGCCATTAGCGCCTTGCTCACGCGGCGACCATCCTACCTGGGAACACACACACTGCGCCCCATCGAGCGTAGAGCCGCTGTTACGCCATGCGGGAATGCTCGTGGAAACGCCACTGAGGGCGAAGGCAGAAAACGCAACCTTAGTAATCTTAGAGCAACCGAATGCATTGCGTTCCGAAGCCGTTGATCGCATCCTAGAAGTCCGCCAACTTACAACGACACGGGCGCTTTCGCGCTTCAAAGCAAAGCCAGTTACAAAGCACGGTTTCGGCCCCAGTTGCTAAAGATTGCGACCTGGAATGTAAATTCTTTGCGCATGCGATTACCGCAGGTGCTGCAATGGCTAACGAGCGAGCAGCCGGATGTCTTTGCCTTACAAGAGACTAAAATAAGCGATGATCAGTTTCCCCTTGAGGCCATCGAAGCAGCGGGGTACTACGGGCATTTCTCAGGTCAACCCAGCTATAACGGCGTTGCGACTCTAACCAAAAAACCGGCCTCTACGATCGCGACCGAATTGCCCGGTTATCTTGATCCCGGGCGTCGGGTCTTGGTTCAGCATTATGGCGATGTGGTGCTCGCCAATCTTTATGTGCCGAACGGCGCCCAGATCGGTTCTGACAAATACCGCTATAAGCTCGAATGGCTTGATGCTTTGCGCGCTTATTTGAGGCAATTGCTTACAAAAAATTCCTTGCTTGTGGCCCTGGGGGATTTCAACATCGCGCCCGAGGACCGTGACGTGCATGACCCTGAGCTGTGGCGAGGCAAGGTTTTGGTGAGCGAGCCCGAACGGCAGGCATTGCAACGACTATTGACCCAGGGAATGAACGACAGTTTTCGACTGTTTGACCAAGTGCCGGCAAGCTTTTCCTGGTGGGACTATCGGGCAGGAGCATTTCGCCGCAATCACGGTTTACGCATCGACCTGATCCTAGTCAGTAGTGCATTGGCCAAGGGATGCACCTCCTGCTCGATCGACAAGAAAATCAGAAAACAAGAAAAACCCTCCGACCATGCCCCCGTAGTTGCTACCTTCGAGCTTTAGGGCGCTTCCTTCAATTCGATTTGCCATTTTGGGCGATTGCGCCGTAATGGCGGCATTGGCTATAATTTTTTGAATGAAGTCGGATATTCACCCAAGATACGAAGAAATCACGGTGACGTGCAGTTGCGGCAACACCTTTAAAACCCGTTCGACCCTCGCTAAAGACCTGCACATTGATGTATGTTCGGCTTGCCACCCGTTTTATACCGGCAAGCAGAAGATCGTCGATACCGCTGGGCGGGTCGATAAATTCCGCCGGAAATACAACCGGAATTAAGGACAGTTCGATTAATTCGAAGTGCCTAGTGTCATCGGCGAGCGGCTGAGACCACTTCCCCTTTAAGCGTCGATGTCTTCAGCAGGGAGTGGCCGCTTTCTCCGCTTGCGGCGGCGAGGTTTAAGCTCAGGTGCGATTCCGGGTTTGCGTCTGCACGGAGAACCGACGCCGTCGCAAGCTAGGTTGCAACCGATTCCTAAAGTCGAATCTACTAAGATTCAAGCAACTTATTGCAGAAACATGACAAATTTGTTATCCACAATTTTTGTGGATAAGTTTGTGAATCGATTGCGGCAAGTCGGGCTAAACCACCGCCTCCATTGATGTTGTATTAGACCAGACAAACGGTAACCAGAGAATAAAAACTCTTATAACAAGAGCTTATAGTTCTATGCGCAGAAATCTCAAAATATCTGCAGTCAGCCCCATTGGCCCACGTTAGATGTGCATAACATTTGCCTACGACAACTGGCTTTGCTCCGAGCAGGGAAGAATTAGGGAGTGGGGTGCCGGGAAAAAGGGCTGTTAAAGTTTTCAAGCGCCCCGTAGGAACTTTTGAACTTTTGTAGGGATGGGTACTCTCAGTTATTACGTTCCTGGCGAACGTACCCGCTCTACCTCCCTGAGCGGGACTGGCCCGGTTTCCCCAGCCGGGCATAGTTGGCCCCGGCACGAATTCTCTCCCCTGTACTTTGCCGGGGCCTTTTCTTTTTGGTTTCGTGAGGGAGCCCTAAGCAGGGCGTGTTGCAAACCACCCATCCAAGACAGCGGTCAATTGTTCAACCCCCAAGCGCTTGGAAGCGGAGAATGGTTGCACGCTAAGCGTCGACACCAGGTTCTCGCAACTGCTTCGCATCTCTCGTTCTGCGACTGCGCAGGCGCTTTTGCTCAGTTTGTCGGCCTTGGTCAAAAGGACATGCACTGGCAGCGAAGCCTGCTGACAAAGCACAAGCATCTGTTCGTCCATGGGTTTCAGCAAATGCCTGATATCAACAGTCAGCACCACGCCAACCAGCGAGCGGCGCGAATTCAAGTAAGTCGGAATCAAATTGCCCCAATGCCTCTTCAAGGCGGCCGGCACCTTAGCGTAACCGTAGCCGGGAAGGTCCGCGAGGCGGCGGTTTTCATCGAGTTGAAATACAACGATCTGTTGTGTTCGTCCGGGTGCCTTGCTGGTGCGAGCAAGCTGCCGCAAACCCGTCAGCGCATTGATCGCGCTTGATTTGCCGGTATTCGAGCGTCCGGCGAAAGCCGCCTCTGCCCCCGAATCTGGAGACAGTTGGGCCATGACGTGGGCGCTTCGTTGGAAACGGGCCTGACGGTACGACGGACCCACAGATCGCCCCGACTTATTCATTGGTGGGGAGCCTTCTGATCCAAGACATGTGGACACAGGATAGTCGAGGGCATGTCATTTATTGTATGCTCAGAAAATAGTGCATTCTGTTGCGGAGAGTAGCCACCGTGTTTAGGAAGTGGGTGTTGCTTTTTGCCGGCGCTTGTAGCTTTGGATCGATCGCGGTATCCGAAGCCGACAGCGTGCAAGTGCAAGGCGACGTCGAAGCCGGTAAAGCGAAGTCGGCGGTATGTGCGGCTTGCCATGGCCCGGATGGCAACAGCCTGGCGCCACAATGGCCCAAGCTGGCCGGACAGCATGCTGCTTACCTGGAAAAACAGGTGGCGGATTTCAAGGCGGGCAAGCGCTCAGACCCTGCCATGGGACCGGTGGCTGCATCCTTGAGCGAGGACGAGATCCCCGATCTGGCCGCCTACTATGCGCAGCAGGAGATCGTCCTTGGGAAAGCCGCCAAAGAGCATCTAGCCCTGGGTCGCGCGGTCTACCATGGAGGCGTTCAAAGCTCCGGCGTACCGGCATGTATGGCGTGCCATGGCCCTAATGGGAAAGGGAACCCAGCAGCGGGGTTCCCGGCGCTTCGAGGGCAGCACGCGGAATACACCGAGAAACAGTTGCAAGCCTATGCCTCCGGTCAGCGTTCGAACGATGGAGAAGGCGCCGTCATGCGCGATATCGCAGCGCGCCTAAGCAGCGAAGAGATGCAAGCGGTAGCTTCATACATCCAGGGCCTGCACGAGGCCATAGCGCGGAAAAAATAGGGAAGCTCTGATTTATTCGGAGCTTCCGGCGGCATATGGACATGCCGCCCATTTCTCGAACACGTATGTGTTTGGGGAAATGGAGAAAAGCAAAAACCACGCTTTTTGCTTTTCGACTCTGAAAAATCCCAAGGATGGGTTTTTCAGAGTTACCGTAACCTTTTAAGGGGTAGAAATGAAAAAGAGCGTTCGATTGGTTTTGCTTTTCCTTGGGGTGGGTGTTTCATCCATACTTTTGGCGGGATCAGAACAGAAACCGCGCGAAGGGAAGGAGTACGAGCTGGTGATCCCGGAACAGCCAACCCAAGTTGAAGGTGGCAAAGTCGAGGTGGTGGAGATCTTCTGGTACGGTTGTCCCCATTGCTATGACCTTGAACCGTATCTTGAAAAGTGGCTGTCGGCACTGCCGCCTCATGCTGCGTTCCGGCGCCTGCCAGCCTCTTTCAATGCCCGCTGGTTGCTTCATGCTCGGGCTTTTTACACCGCAGAGTCTCTGCACGTGTTAGATAAGGTGCACCAGCCTCTTTTCGAAGCGTTGACGAAAGATAAGCATTTTGACACGGAGGATGATTTAGCGGCATTTTTCGCCGAACATGGGGTGGATGAGGCGCCGTTTCGTCAAACGTTTAATTCCTTCGCCGTCGATGCGAAAGTCAAACAGTCTTCGCAGATGGTACGCAACTACGGGATTACCGGCGTCCCAGCCATCATCGTCAATGGGAAGTATCGCACGTCCGCAAGCCTTACGGGAAGCTACTCGGCCTTGCTCCAAGTGGTCGATCAACTGATCGAGAAAGAAAGAGTGGGTTCCGAATAAACATCATTGGGCTTGAGTCGTTTGAGCGTCGGCGGGACGAACCACGAACCTCGACAAGATCACGCCGAGTTCAAATAAGAGCCAGACGGGTACCGCCAGCAATGTTTGGGAGACGACATCGGGCGGGGTCAGGAGCATACCGATGACAAACGCAGCCACAATCACATAAGGGCGTTTTGCAGACAGTGTTTCGCTGGTCGTAATGCCGGTTTTCACCAGCAGGATGGTGGCAATAGGCACTTCGAATGCCAAGCCGAAAGCCAAAAACAAGGTGAGGACGAAATCCAGATATTTGCTGATATCCGTCATCACAGTGACGCCCTCGGGTGCGATGGCGATGAAGAAGGCAAATATCAAGGGAAAGACGATAAAGTACGCAAACGCAATACCCGCATAAAACAAAAAGCTGCTCGACACCAACAAGGGGACGACCAAGCGGCGTTCGTGACGGTAGAGTCCCGGCGCGACAAACGCCCAGGTTTGGTAGAGCAGATAAGGCATGCTGATAAACACCGACACGACCAAGGTCAGCTTGAACGGCGTCAAAAACGGAGCCGCCACTTCCGTCGCGATCATGGTGGCGCCATCGCCGAGATGGGCCAGCAACGGCTTGGCTAAAATCTCATAGATGTTTTTCGCGAAGAAAGATAGGACGAGAAACACCAGAAACACACACAGCACACAGGCCAGAAGCCGAGAGCGCAGCTCGACCAAGTGAGAAATAAACGACTGTTCCTGGTCTTCCTCGTTATTGGGCGGAGCGCTTTGATTCACCATCGATGCGGAGCTCGTCCTCGGAAGTCACCCCAGGTTCTTTTTTCGTCAGTTCCGGTGCTGCTTGAAGGGAAGGATCCTTGGTCTGTACGCTGGCTCGCGTTTCCTCGACCAGATCGCGCAGCCCGGCGTTGGCGTCTCGCTCCAAGCGCTTCAGTTCGCCGACATCCACTTCGCGTTCGATTTCCGCCCGCAAAGACCCTACAGCGCGACGCGCTCGGCTGACCCACAGTCCGGCGGTACGGGCCGCTTCGGGCAGTCGGTCTGGACCAAAGACTAAGAGCGCGACAACCCCAACCAGCATCAGCTCCCAAAAGCCGATATCGAACATGGGCGACTTTAGACGCGGTCTTTTTCCGACTTGGAGATCGGTTCCTGATCCACCGCATCGCCCGGTATGTCGTGGCTTACCCTTGGTGGGGGAGCAGGCGTGGTATCGTTCTCATCGGCATCACGCATAGCGCCACGAAAGCTTTTGAGCGCGCCGCCGAGGTCACCGCCGATGCTCTTAAGCTTCTTAGTCCCGAACAATAAGACCACGATAAACAATATGATTAACAATTCCGTCACGCTAAAGCCCATACTCCGAACCTCGCTGTTTAGTCAGGGCACCCGGAGAGATTCCAGCTACCCGTCTGTCACACCGCGAAACGCCTTGAACGAGGCGTGCCGTAGCAACCCCTTTGTTCCACCTCACCTCATTCAACCATCGCGAGCACGCGCCGCCTTTTCTCCCAAGCCAGAACGTCCGAACCTCGTGGCCAGCTCCGCCAGCACGGCTTCCGAGCCCAGGCCGAGTTGCTGCAGCATAACCAAGGTGTGGAACCACAGATCCGCGGTCTCGTGCACGATTTGTTTGCGATCTCCTCCCTTCGCGGCGAGTATCGTCTCGGTGGCTTCTTCACCGACTTTTAGCAAAACGGCGTCCAGGCCTTGGTGCGCCAAACTGGCCACGTAAGAGCTTGCGGGATCGGCGTGCGATCGCTCTTCGATCAGCTTAGACAAGCGTGACAGGATTTCTTCCATTGCATTCCTGAGATCGGTACATCTCACGGGGTTGTTTGACGACCGGGGCAGTGATTCTCCATGAGCCGTCTTCTAGGCGTTGAAAAAAGCAACTTTCGCGGCCGGTGTGACACGCAACCCCGCCCGTTTGTTCGACCAGCAACAGCACTGCGTCGTTATCGCAGTCCAGCCTTAGCTCCCGCACACGCTGCACGTGACCAGACTCCTCCCCTTTCTTCCACAATCGGTCTCGCGAACGCGACCAGTAGATGGCATAGCCTTCCTCCACGGTGCGGCGCAGCGCTTCTCGATTCATCCATGCCAACATAAGGACCCGACCGCTCACGTATTCTTGGGCTACGGCCGGGATCAACCCCTCATCGTTCCAGCGCAGTTGGTCTAACCAAATGCTTTGCGGCATCTTCACCGAACCTCGATACCCGCGGCGGACATATAAGCTTTCGCTTCTTGCACCGTGTGCTCGGCGAAATGAAAGATGCTGGCCGCCAACACCGCATCCGCCCTGCCGACGGTAATGCCGTCCACCAGGTTTTGTAATCCCCCTACCCCGCCTGAGGCGATCACGGGAATGGCCACCGCCTCGCTAACGGAGCGGGTGAGATCCAAATCAAATCCATCGCGGGTCCCGTCCCGGTCCATGCTGGTAAGCAGTATTTCACCCGCACCCTGCTCGGCCATGCGGACGCACCATTCCACCGCGTCGATTCCCGTAGGCTGACGCCCCCCGTGGGTAAAAACCTCCCAGCGCAGAGGCGCATCGCTAACGCGCCTGGCATCTACCGCCACCACGATGCATTGCGATCCGAATCGCGTAGCCGCCTCGGCGACAAATTCAGGGTTGCACACGGCCGCGGTATTGATGCCTATCTTGTCCGCGCCGGCATTTAGCATACGCCGGATATCGGCTACGGTGCGGATCCCGCCACCCACGGTAAGGGGAATAAACACCTGCTCACCGACTGCTTCCACGACGTGAAGCAGTGTATCCCGTCCATCGCTGCTTGCCGTGATGTCAAGAAAAGCCAGCTCATCGGCTCCTTCCTCATCGTAACGCCGCGCGATTTCCACCGGATCCCCGGCATCGCGTATATCGACGAACTTGACCCCCTTTACCACGCGCCCGCCGTCGACATCTAAGCATGGGATCACCCGTTTAGCGAGCCCCACCGTCTCCCACCACCGATTGAGCGAGCTTCTGCGCCTGGGCAAAGTCCAACGTTCCCTCATACAGTGCGCGTCCCGCGATTGCCGCCTTAATTCCTTCGTGCTCGACCGCGCACAAGGCACGTATATCATCAAGATCACGGATCCCACCCGAAGCAATGACCGGGATGGTGAGCTGCCTGGCCAAAGCCAGCGTTGCCTCGATGTTTACGCCATCCAGCATTCCGTCGCGGCTGATGTCGGTATACACGATAGCGGCCACGCCATCTTGTTCGAATCGCTGCGCCAGGTGTAACGGATCATGGTGTGATAACTTAGACCAACCCTCTACGGCGACCTTACCGTCTCGCGCATCCAAGCCAACGATAATGTGGTTTGGAAATTCCAGACAAGCGTCCGCTACGAAATGCGGAGAGGTGACCGCTTTGGTGCCGATGATCACGTAGCTCACGCCGGCGTCCAAATAGGTCTGTATCGTGTCTTCATCGCGAATGCCGCCCCCAACTTGCACCAGGACCCCGGGTGAACGCTGGACGATTTCCCGGATGACGTTCATGTTCATGGGCTTGCCACGTACCGCCCCATCCAAATCGATCAGATGAAGACGCGTTGCGCCCATATCTACCCAGCGCTTTGCCATGGCCACCGGATCTTCGGAGTACACCGTATCCTCATGCATTCGTCCCTGGCGCAGGCGAACGCATTTGCCACCCTTGACATCGATAGCGGGGATCAGCTCCATGGTGATAGTCAGCTTACTTGGCTGGTATCAGAGTGCGGATCCAGAAACGCGAATTAGGGAACAACCATCACGATAAGTCTATGCGCATCATGGTATCACAATGTCGCGACGAAAATGCTACCGTCGCTACATCTTCACGGTAACGTATTCTCCGTCGCGGACACCATTCACCGCCATAGGGGTTCTGCGATAGAAAATGCTGTACCTTGGCACATAACCCATCGATGCCAAGCCGCATGTCCGCAGGCTCAATGGCAAAGCCCCTTGTGTCCCCTCCGGTCTCATGCCGCTTGCGAAAAAATCCATGGTTAATGCGATAGCGCCTTAGGCCACTGACGCGATCTGTGGAGGGACCCGCTCCCAAGTAATACCCACGAGCGCAGAATGATATATTCTGACTGCGTAAAGGGCCTGAGCCCATTTTTTGGACCCCCTCGATAACGCCAAGCGGCCTGAAACAAGATTGATCAACTTCTGCTCTTCAATCGCCTTTTCAGCACTGGTCGCGTTTGTCGCAGCCGCTATCATTGCGGGCTTAGTACGCCGGCATACGTTGCGCCATTCCGTCATTGATATTCCGAATGAGCGCAGCTCGCATACCGAACCCATGCCTCGTGGAGGGGGACTCGCAATCTGCACCGTGTTCCTAGCAGTGATCACAGTGCTCGGCGTGATTGGATGGCTGCCTTTGCGTTCGGTCATGGCTTTCGCGGTAGGTGGATTGTTAGTTTCAATCATCGGTTGGACCGACGATCACGATTCCATCTCCGCGGAATGGCGCGCCATCGTACAATTGATCGCAGCTATTTCGGCCTTGTGGTGCTTGGGCGGTTTGGCGGAGATCGATGTGGGGATTGCGACACTGCATTTAGGATGGTTGGGCAGCGTCTTAGGGGTGATCACGATCGTGTGGTTGATCAATCTCTACAACTTCATGGACGGCATAGACGGATTGGCCGGCATCCAGTCCGTCTCTGCCGCCGGCATGGGGGCACTGCTGTTCGCGATGAAAGGCTATTGGGGTCTTTCCGCCGCGTGCGCGTTGCTGGCGGCTGCCTGCGCCGGATTTCTGGTGTGGAACTGGTCCCCGGCCAAGATATTTATGGGCGATGTCGGAAGCTATTTTCTGGGCTATACCTTCGCTGTGCTGGCGTTCCTGGGAGAGTCGACAGCAGGGTTGCCGGCCCTGGTGTGGTGTATCCTGCTCGGGATCTTTGTGTGGGACGCAACCTTCACGCTGCTCAGGCGCGTGTTCGCCGGTGAGGCATGGTACCAACCGCATCGTACCCATGCCTACCAACGGTTGGTGCAGCTCGGATTCAGCCATCGTCAAGTGGCCGTGGGGAGCCTGCTTGCGAATATCTTTTTTTTATGGCCGCTTGCTTATGCGAGTGTCGTGGATCCAGGGCTTCTAGTGCCCATTGTGCTGCTGACGGCTGCTATCGCGTGGACGGCGTGGTTTTTAGTGCAGCGTGCTTACCGACGCCATGCCGAGGCTTAGATGGTGCGTAAAACCACCCTACGGTAGGGTGCGCTGCGCGCACCGCGTGCGTTATGCCCCGCCGAACAGGGCCCAGGCTTCGGATCCTAGCCGTGTAGCCGCTTTTGCTTGAGGTTTCTGATGATTCCGTTGGGCCGCGCTAAGTGGGCCGGCTCCAAGGATTGTCTGCTAAAGTCGCGCGATAACTGCCCGCAACAAGCGATCCACCTGCTGCATTCCGCGTTTAAGATTGGCCTCTAAAGTCGCAATCGTTATCGGGCCGTCGCTTCGTCCCGCAGCCCAGTTGGTGACCACGGCGCAGCTTGCATAAGCCAACTCAAGCTCACGCGCCAAAGCGGCCTCCGGCATACCGGTCATGCCGACCATGGTACAACCGTCGCGTTCCAAGCGATCGATCTCCGCCGCGGTCTCCAACCGTGGCCCCTGGGTGGCGCCGTAGGTGCCATGGTCGCAGGAATCTAGACCCGCATCGGCAGCCCCTTGGATGAGCAAGGTACGCAACTGCGCACAGTACGGCTCTGTGAAGTCGATGTGGGTTACCGCACCATCGGTGTCCTCGAAGAAGGTATGAGCGCGGGATCCGGTGTAATCGATGATCTGGTGGGGAAAAGCAAGCCGTGACGGCCACATCTCCGCCGATATGCCGCCCACCGCGGCGATAGCGATGATGCGGGGGGCACCGAGCTGTTTAAGCGCCCAGATGTTTGCTCGATAGTTTATCCGGTGCGGCGGGATGGTGTGACCGGGCCCGTGGCGCGCATGAAAAATAAGTTCCTTGCCGTATAGCTCACCAAAAGCAAAAAGGCCGGATGGCTCACCGAAAGGTGTCTGACATACCTGCTCGCGTAGGATGTTGAGGCCATTCAGCGCGGCTACGCCCGTGCCCCCGATAACGGCAAAAGCGGTCACATCCCCCTCACGGCGAAAATCCCATCGGAATTGCGCAAGTAGGCTTTGTAGTCCATCCCGAAACCGAATAGGTAGCGGTTATCTGCTTTCAAACCCACAAATTGCGCGCGGTGCCTGCTGGCCATGGGTTGCAGTTGCTTCTCTACCAGCACTGCGGTCAGTACCTGCGCCGCGCCCTTCGCTTGGCAATCGTCTACGATGGCTGCGAGCGTGACCCCTTCATCCAGCACATCGTCGACAACCAGAACCGTCCTATCCTGCAGCGGGATGGTGGGCCGTTTTATCCAGTGAAGATCTCCGCCCCTAGTATGCGCCCTGTAGCGGGTGGCGTGCACATAATCGAGCTCCAAGGGGAACTGCAGGCGTTTCAGCAGGTTTCCGGTGGGGACGATACCGCCGACCATGACCGCCAAGATCAGGGGGTTAGCGTCTGCGAGCTGCTCCGCTATCGCAGTGGCCATGGTGTCTAAAGCGGCTTCGACCTGAACCTTATCGAACAACAAGTCCGCCTCTTGTGCGACCCGGCTGATCTCCGCAAGCAGCGTTTGGTGACTCATAAGCCCAATCCCTTTTTCCCCGCCCAGTCGCAGGCAAACTGCCAAGCCGAACGCCCGCTCCGCGACCCGTGTGCCAAAGCCCACTGTAGAGCGGCTTTCTGGACCTCAAGCGTATTTTCCCGGCCCAGTCGCTTCAGCCAGTGTGCCACGCAGGTGAGGTATTGCTCCTGAGAGAATGGATGAAACGCCACCCATAGCCCAAAGCGCTCTGAAAGCGAGATCCGCTCTTCAACCGCTTCACTATAATGGATTTCCGTTTCGCGTACGGTAGTGAGCTCGTTATCCCGCTGGTGCTCGGGCAACAGGTGGCGTCGATTAGAGGTGGCGTAGATCAGGATATTATCCGAGGAATGCTTAATCGATCCGTCGAGCACCACTTTAAGCGGCTTGTAACCCAGATCATTGGCTTCAAACGACAGGTCGTCACAAAAGATGAGAAAGCGTTCCGGGCGCGTGCGCACCGTGTCCACGACATCGGGGAGATCCGCCAGATGCTCCCGATAGACCTCGATTAGGCGCAATCCCTCAGGAGCATAAGCGTTCAAAAGGGCTTTGATCAGCGATGATTTCCCCGTGCCCCGAGGCCCCCAAAGCAAGACATTATTCGCCGGCAGCTTATGCAGAAACTGGCGGGTATTGAGATCGATCTGTTGTTTCTGGCGATCGATGCATTGCAGATCATCGAGACCCACGCTGGGAAGGTTATCAACGCCCACAAGCCTCCCTGAATATCCCACGCGTTGCCAGATGAAAGCGCTGTTGGCATCCCAGGCAGGTGGGAGCGGCGCAGGTGGCAAGAGGGATTCTAAGCGACCGAGCAGAGCCTCGGCCCGGGCGAAAAACCGATCAGCGTTTGACATGAAGTCCAGGTCCTCGTACTAAGCGGTGTTCCCATAGGTGCACGTGCACAAACCAACGCATTGTATTGAATCGCATCGCGTATCTCAAAAGGTCCGGGCCGCTTTGTCGCTATTTCATGAATCGGTCGACAACCAGCATTGGCGCCAAGATCCTCAGAATGAGATGGTGGAGGCGCGACTTCTCAGATGTGCCGAACGATCTGCTACCGGCGGACCATCCGTGCATCCTTACATCTGGCATCGACCAGCCGAGTCTAGTAATCGACTACCGATTGCTCCAAGATGGCTTTCGTGGCGACGCAGGACACTGATAAATCAACCAATCGACACGGAGACCCCTTGCATGGATTTTGATGGCTCGGTGCTCAGCAATCAGCCGTATCTGCTCGCGGGGCTGCTTGCCCACAACCTCAATCGAGAGTTTAGATTCTCATGAGCACGCAGCAGCTAGGGAAAAAAAAGGCATGCGATCGGGTTCTTTTCCCTGCGGCTCTGTTATCGAACGGCCGGTATGCCGTGCTGCTGGACGAGGCGGGAAGCGGCTGTTCGAGCTGCGATGGGGTGGCGCTGACCCGCTGGCAGGAAGACCGCATCCAAAACACGGATGGGTTTTTTGTCTACTTGCGCGATCTCGATACGGGACACTTCTGGTCCGTGGGTGTCCAGCCGACGCGCGTCACGCCCGAATGCTACGAGGTGCGCTGTGATCCGGGTCGAGTCACCATCGCGCGCCTCGATATGGGGATTGAAACACGCATGGAAGTCTGCGTGGTCGCCGATGCCGACTGCGAGCTGCGGCGCGTCCGCCTAGTCAATCATAGCCCCTGCCCGCGGCGTATCGAGCTTACGAGCTACCTTGAAGTGGTGGCCCAGTGGGCCGCCACGGATGCCGCTCACCCGGCGTTTTCCAAGCTCTTCGTACAGACCGAACATGATTCGGGGGTATTGCTGGCACGGCGCAGGCCGCGCAGCGCGGCAGAGTCCTTACCCTGGGTCTCGGCGGCGCTGCACGCCCCCGGCGCCCTCTGTTACGAGACCGATCGCATGCGCTTCATCGGCCGCGGGCGGGATTTGTCTCGGCCGCTGGCTTTAGATCCCAGCGCGCCGCTGTCGGGAACGGTGGGCAATGTGCTGGATCCCATCTTGTCTCTGAGACAAATAGTCGCGCTCGAACCGGGGGTTGACGCCGAGTGCCTCTTGGTGTTGGGCGCGGCCGCGAGTCGGGAAGCGGCGCTGCGCCTGGCCAAGCAGTGGAGATCGGGAACTGCCGTGGAGGCGGCGTTCGCGGGCGCGACGGCTTTGGAAAGCGCGCTCGTGCAGCGTCTAGGGCTCTCGACCGACCAGGCGGAAAGGCTGCAAGCGCTGGGCGCCGCTCTGCTCTATGGCGACCCCGCGCTGAGAGCGACGCCGGAGGTCGTCACGAGGACACGCGGCCGCTTATCGGATTTGCATCGCTGGGGGCTGTCCGGCACAGCACCACTCGTCCTCGCGCGGCCGCCTCCAGGCCTTGCACCGGAGCGCTTGCGCGATCTCGTACAGGCACAATCGTACTGGGCGGCGAAAGGTCTCGCGGTAGACCTTGTGGTCGTGGCTGAAGGAGCCGTGCAGCAGGCGCTCGCGGACCAAAGAACCGAGCTCGAACGCCTTGCGCTCCGGCACGGCAACAGAGGAAAGCTGGTGGTGTTGCACCCGTCCGATCTGGCGCCGGAGCAGCTCGATCTTCTGGAGGCTGCGGCCCATTGCATCACTCGGGAAACGCTGGCTGACCTGGCCTTACCCGCCATCTCAGGCAGGACTCCCGAGCCGCCAGCGCGCTATCGCCCTATCGAAGAGCGCTCTGAAGAGCACGCCTCACAAGAGCCATGCGAGCCG
>JBOHHR010000224.1:0-4564 GCA_050725475.1 Gammaproteobacteria bacterium
ATCGGCTCTCCCATCATCTCACACCCTTTTTTCGGGATAAGCCGCTATCGAAGCTTACTACCTTCGACGTGGACCGCTACAAGAAAGCCAGGCTCGAACGCGGTGCCGCACCCGGCAGCGTGAACCGTGAGTTAGCTGCCCTCTCGCATCTATTCACAAAGGCTGTTGAGTGGAAGTGGTTAGACCACCGGCCAGCGGTAATCGTCCGTTTAACGGAAGACAAGGGACGTATCACCTACCTTGTCACGGACCAAGTAGCCCGCCTGCTCGATGCAGCGAAGCGCGATCAATGCTGGCAGGTGTACCCCTTCATCGTGATCGGCCTGGAAACCGCGATGCGGCGCATGGAAATCCTCTCTATTCGCTTGGAGTACATCGACCTACAGAAGGAAGTGATATATGTCCCGCAGGCGAAAGCAGGCGCCAGGGAACAGCCCATAACAGAGCACCTCGCGAAATTCCTAACAGGCTACGTTGAAGCGGCAGAGCCGGGGCAGGTGTGGCTATTCCCCGCCAGCTCCGCGAGCGGCCATACCGTGAGCATCGAGAAAGCCTTTCGCCGGATCGTGGCCGCCGCGGGCCTCGATCCAAAGGAAGTGGTCCGCCACACGTTACGCCACACCGCGATCACCCACCTGGTCCAAGCCGGTATTGACTTGCCCACTGTGCAGCGCATCTCAGGCCACAAAACCATGCAAATGGTGGTGCGTTATGCCCACCAAAGCGGCGAGCACATCCGGGCGGCCATGACCAAGCTCGAACGGCGTTACCGGCCGTTAACCGTAGTGAAAGAGGAGACCTAAGTTTGCGTGCGCGATTACACAGGAATTACACAGACGGCGTTTTCTGTGTAACGGGATTTATCATAAGCCTTTGTTTTTATTGTGGGCCGTGGGGGAGTCGAACCCCCGACCAACGGATTAAAAGTCCGCTGCTCTACCAGCTGAGCTAACGGCCCGTTTCTGGCCCGCGCATGATACCGAATAGGCCCATAAGAGGAAAGTTCACAGGCGTCACGAAGCGCTTGCTGCCGTCTGGAAGTGGCGGCTGAGAAGAAGTGATTCACGCTGATCCACCGGCGGAGCCCTTCCATGACCTGGCTAGATATAGCAGGTCACCGTGCTCCTGCGGCGGTGCAGGACGATTATCGCCCTCAGTAGGAATTGGCTTGGGATGCAGGGAACACTGTTTACCTGCCTTGGCTAGCCACGCCTTGGCTAACCTACTAAGCGGGATAACATAGAAATCATTTCAAATCGGGATAGGGGGAAGCCTCGCGGCTCCACCCACCGGGTCACCGAAGGCGGTCACCCGCCTTCCGTTCCCACGGAACGCCGCATGCGGATTTCCCGCACGGCGCTCTTCAGACGTTGATTCACAGCACAGCGCATTGCTGAAATGCCCGATAAGGGAGTAACAGCTTCGGACGCTGAAGCGGATACCGCTGTTTGATTCGCTGAAAGACAATCCCAGGAAATCGAGCCTTTGCGACTTCGGCTGCTAAGCATCGTGCGCCAGTAACGCTCGGTGGCCCGGTACACTTGTACACAGGGCCGAGAAGTTACCGGCGATGCCATAATAAGCATAGCGCCCACGTAAGACTCGGTTCAGGTTGATGACGTGCTCGCGAACCGGCAAGTGCCGCATGCGTTGCATCAGGTCGGTCAGATGGGTGAGACTCCGGCGAAGTCGTGCCTTCTCCGTGCGCCGTCCCACTTTGAAGTTGCCCCGCTGGTTACTGCAACCGGCGATTCGACAACAAGCGATCCGCGCGCTTGATACAGTGCTTCTCTTTGGCCTCGCTCCGGATAGCGCGCCCCAGATGCGTCACCGTCAGCACTTCCCCGTGCAGCGCCGCCGCCATCACGTTCACCAACAGCGCCGTGCGACGCAGCTTGTGCATCTCCGCGCAAACCTTCTGAAGGAGTTTATGTAATACTTGTCTCGCCTGCATGATGGGATCTCCCCGTTCTGTTTTGATCCACATTCATACAGATCACTCGACATCATACAGGTTCCTTTACTGGATATATTTATTCAACCGGATGATATCTCAGCTATATTTGTGGGGATACCTCAGTGTCAGAGGCGGTTTTTCTGTATGGTTCCCCTTACTGGGGGGAACTCTGTGGATCGGATCCTTTTCCGCTACCGCGCCCGTGATCTGAGGGTAGAAGACATGGCGCACATTCAGGCGGCCATTGCCTCGCAATATGCCCGTGGACGCAGCTTTATTGCGCGAATGCTGTGTGAACGGTGGGATTGGCGGCAGCCGAACGGGGGCTACAAGGAGTTTGCGGCTCGGGACCTGTTGCTGCGTTTGGAAGAGGCAGGGCTCATCGAGCTGCCGCCGCGCCAGCGAGTCAAGAGCAATGTTTCGAAGAAGACCTACGTCCAGATTCCGCTCTACAGCCACCAGCCGCTGAGTGGGGCGGTGGGGGACTATCCTGCGCCAGTTGTCGAGGAAGCGCAGGAAGCGCACAGCGAACTCTGGGACTACCTGTTGCACCAGTACCACTACTTGGGCCGCCCCAAGCTCGTGGGCGAACACCTCAAGCAAGTGGTGTTCATCGATGGGCAAGTGGTGGGTTGCCTGGGGTGGGCCAGTGCGGCTTGGAAGATCGCTCCGCGGGATCGTCATATCGGTTGGACGGAGTCGGTCAAGCGCACGCGTCTGCACCTCATCACCAATAACGTCCGCTTTCTGATCCTGCCCTGGGTACGGGTGCCGCATCTGGCTTCCAAGGTGCTGGCCTTGAGCGTGCGCGGGATCTCTGGGGGCTGGGAGCAGCGCTACGGCCATCCCGTGTACTTGGCCGAGACCTTCGTCGACCTGTCGCGCTTTGCGGGCATCTGCTACCGGGCCGCCAATTGGGTCTGTGTGGGACAGACTCAGGGGCATGCCAAACGGGGCAATGCGTATCATCGCCACGGCGTGGTCAAAGGCATCTACCTCTATCCGCTCGATCGGCGCTGGCGACAGGTCTCACCCGAGAGGCCACCGCGCCTTGAACCGCGAGCAGGTCCTAGCCATCCTGGATCTGCCCCGGGAGCAGGCCGAGGCCGCGATTGTCGCGCTGTGGGAAAAAGCCGAACAATGGGACCGACTTCAGACCACATCCGAGGACACCTCTGTGAGCCCCACGACCCCCTCGGGCCTGAGGCCGGTGTACGTGAAACCGAGTTCGAGCCGGCGCTGCAAGAAGCCGGGCCGAAAACCCGGCCACGCCGGGACGTGTCGCCCACCCCCGAGCGATCGATACCCTGTGCGAACACCGGCTCACGACTTGCCCGCGGTGTGGCCTGGCCGTGGACAAACCGATCCGCCAGCATACGCGGCTGGTCGAAGATATTCCGCCGATCACACCGCTCGTTACCGCCCACACCCTCCACGGCTACTGGTGTAGCCACCGCAAGAAGATCGTTGCCCCGAAAGTCACCGCGGCCCGGCCAGCGCTCGAGTCTGGGACTGCGCTTTGTCGTCTATACCGCCTGGCTGCATTTATCTCGTGGGAGTCAGTGTGGGTAACTGCGTGAAAACCGCCGCGGTATCCCTGGGATTTCCAGTCAGTCCGGGAGGACTGACCCGCGCGTGGAAGAACTTGGCCGCTCGTCTCGAAGGCCAATACGAAGCCATTGGGCAAAAGATCCGCCACAGCGCCGTGCTGCACGCTGACGAGACGGGCTGGCGCATCAATGGGGACCTTCTGGTTGTGGGCCTTCGCGACCCGCCAATACTGCTCCTACCTCATCGATCGCCGCCGCGGCGCCGCGGTCGTTAAACAAGGCCTCGGTACCCTATTCCCCGGTATCCTCATCACCGACTTCTGGGGCGCTTACAACGCCATCGAAACACTGGCCAAACAACGTTGCTACTTCCATCGGTTCACCGAACTGGTCAAGGTCGATAAACGTAACTCCTCGGCCACATGGATGCGCTTCCGGAAAAAACTATCTCGCTTACTCAAGGATGCGGTGCGCCTGGGCGACCGGCGGCAAGAACATTCGGCACCAATCTACGCACGGCGCAAGGCAAAACTCCATAAGCGCCTTGACGAACTCATCGCGGAGGCCTTCGAAGATGCCGATGCTAAACGCCTCATCAAACGCCTGCGTCGCCACCGGGGCGAACTGCTCACGTTCCTCGACCATGAGGGGGTGAGCCCGTATAACAACCATGCCGAGCAACAGATGCGCACCGCCGTGCACACACGCAAAGTCAGTCAACAGAACCGCTCACTCGAAGGAGCAAAAACTCACGCGATCTTCCTCAGCCTGTTTCGTTCGGCACAGCTCCAGAGACTCCATCCCGTCGAGTACGTGCTGCAAATGGCCAGAGCTGCCATCTCCGGCGAATCCACCCCTGACACGATCGCCCCTGGCCAGCTCAAGAAAGCCGCCTGATCGTTTCAGACGACTAAAGTGACACTCTTCCGCAACGTTTCGTACGCATCAGCACGTACAAAGGACACGACGGCGATGAAAAATGGCTTCCATTTGTCAATCAACAAGGACGACTGATCGCGCCCAATTGGGGTCGCGTCCAGTCCATGTGGGCAAACGT
>JBOHHR010000225.1:0-5248 GCA_050725475.1 Gammaproteobacteria bacterium
TAATGATCACGTCCACATTTTGCAATCCGGAGCTTAGATCGTGATAAACGCGCACCCCCAACGTTTCTATCTCGGGCGGGATCAGGGTCCGCGGGCCAATAACCCGCACCTCACGCGCTCCTAAGGTATTAAGGGCGTGGATGTCGGAGCGCGCCACGCGCGAATGCGCGATATCCCCCACGATAGCCACGCGCAACGCGGCAAAATCGCCTTTCGCGCGGCGAATGGTAAACATATCCAGCATCGCTTGCGTGGGATGGGCATGGCGGCCGTCGCCCGCATTGATAACTCGTACCTCAGAGCAAACGTGGTTAGCGATAAAGTGCGCCGCACCGCTGCAATCGTGGCGGATCACGAACATGTCGCAGTGCATCGCCTCCAAGTTGCGCAGGGTATCCAGCAGTGACTCGCCCTTGCGCGTGGACGAGTCACCGATGTTTAGTGTCAAGACATCGGCGGACAGCCGTTTCGCGGCCAGCTCAAAAGTAATGCGGGTGCGGGTGCTGGGTTCGAAGAAGAGATTGACGACGGTCTTGCCGCGCAACAGCGGAACTTTCTTAACGGGCCTCCTGCCTACCGGAGCAAAGCCTTCGGCGGTGGCTAGGATCTCAAGCAGCAGTCCCTGGGGAAGTCCTTCGATACTCAAAAAATGTTTGAGACGCCCCTGCTCATCGATCTGGATATTGGATGCCGTCATACCGCCTGGTGGGTGATCAACCGCAACGGATCGGGGCCAATGAGCTTAATGTGCTCCCCCGGGGCGAGCGCCAAGGTAGTACCCACCACATCGGCCCTGATGGGCAACTCCCGCTGGCAGCGATCGACCAAAACCGCAAGGGTGACGCTGGCCGGGCGGCCATAGTCAAAGATCTCGTTGAGCGCGGCGCGCACCGTCCGGCCCGTATAGAGGATGTCATCCACCAAGATCACATGCCGCCCATCGATGTCGAACGGCAAATTGGACGGTTTGACGCTGGGGTGCATACCGAGGCGGCTGAAGTCATCGCGATAAAACGCAATGTTTAAGCTGCCCAGCGGATCGAGAAGACCGAGTCGCTCCCGCAAACGTTGCGCGATCCACACCCCCCCGGTATGAATACCAACCACTAGCGGATCCACACGCCCCCTGCCGGCCAAGGCCTCGGTCAGGCCCTGCGCCAAGCGCTCCAGGAGCGAGCCGATTTCACTGCTTTCGAGGTTCATCGCGTCTTGATCGTTCGTTGAGCCACGACTCCAGGATGAGCTGGGCGGCGACAGCGTCCACACCACGCCGCTTCACCGCCTGCGGGTGGCGGTTGGCTTCTACGGAGGAAAGGGTTTCGTCTATGGTATGCACGGGGAGACCAAAACGCCCTTGCAATTGCCGGCAGAAGCGCACCACGCACCCCGCGAACCGGTGTTCCGATCCATCGAGATTAACCGGAATACCAACGATTAAAGCCTCCGGCTGCCAGCACGCGATGAGCTGGCCAATCGCTACCCAATCCGGATCCCTGGCCCGGGCATGCAGACATTTTAGGGCACCCGCCGTACCGGTCAGGGTATGGCCTACGGCGACGCCGATCCGCCTCTCACCGAAATCGAAACCGAGGACGGTCACCCTTAAGCATGGCCCGCATAAGACGATAACTGCCGGATATCCACTCCGAGCAGCGTTACCGCTTTTTGCCAGCGTAGCTCGGCCGGCTCCTCGAACATGATATTCGTATCGGCCGGACCACTAAGCCACGCGTTCTCGCCCATCTCCCGCTCCAGCTGCCCGGCGCGCCAGCCCGCGTATCCCAAAGCGATCAGGGTTTGCGTCGGCCCTGTGCCCTGGGATATCGCTTCCAGGATATCGCGTGAGGTACCCACACCGATCTCTTCCGTGACCTTGATCGTCGACTCCCAATCCTTCACCGGCCGGTGGATGATGAAACCACGCTCTTGCTGCACGGGACCTCCTTGGAAAATGGTCATATCATTTATTCTGGCGTCATTTGATTCCAGATCCATCTGAGACAGGATAGCGCCCAACCCAAAGGGCATGGGCCTATTGATCACGATCCCCATGGCACCCTCGGCATCATGCGCGCAGATATACGTTACGGTCTGATAAAAATTCGGATCGGCAAGACTGGGCATGGCGATGAGGAAATGATTGGTTAGGTTCATGGCGGCTCCGGGATTTAGTGCCTCACCCTAAACACTACCATAAAACGAGCCACTATGAGCAGCGTTATTTGCTTGCGAAGCGCTGGCTGTATAGGAAGTGCCAAGTACGCGTGATATGGAGTACATCCACCTCGCCGCGGATATCATCGGGAAAAGGAGAAAACGGGGAAGCCAGCTCCACGATACGCATCGCCGCCTGGTCCAGGATAGGCTCTCCGGAGGAACGGCGCAGCGTCATTTCCACTACCCGGCCATCCGAGCGCAAGCCCACATCCAAGATCAGACTACCCGCGAGCTTTCGCGCCCGCGCCTCGTCCGGATAGTTCAGATTGCCCACGCGTTCGACTTTGGCCCGCCACGCCTCCATATAGGCCGCGTACTTATACTCGCGCGTGTTAGCCGAGATGTATTTGCGCCGCGGCGCCTTCGCATGGATGGAAAGCCGCTGCTCAATCTCGGCATTCAAGCTCGCCATGGCCAGGGCGTTCCGCATCAAGAGGGCGGCGCTGGGTAGCGGCGACGACTTAGTGTCACTACCGTCCACAGACTGCGTCGCCGGCTCCGGACGCGCGACTCGCTTTTCCAACTCGGGCGGAGCGTCGAACGCGGCCGTCTGCTCAAGCATCAATTCATCCGGCCGCTCTGGACTGTTCTTTTCCGCTTCACCCTTGTCGGATCTCCCGGTTTTCGTACGCGCCTGTCCCAGCTTAGCCACTTGCTCCACCGACTGCGCCTGCGGCCTTTCGTCGGCGGCAATTGCAGGCTCCTGCTCGGGGAAAGGTGAGCTAAAGGGCGTGGAGGGGCTTTCCTTGTGCGCGACGTCTCCACCCCCTTGCAAGTTTGTTTGCGCCAGATAATCCGGTTCCTCAGGCGCCTTGGGGGTGCGGCTTTGGACCAGAATGACTTCCAAGGACTGGGACTGGAGCATCGACCTATCCTCCCTGGAGAAGCCCACACCTAGAATAACGCCGCTGTGCGCCACAACGGCCAGGCAGAGCGCCAGGGCTAACCTATCGCCGGAGTCTTTCACAGATGCCACTCGTCTTTACCGGGATAGCGAGCCTTTGCGCGTCCCGACTCCGATCGGGCTTAATTTAACAGCGGTCAATTCTGATGGCGTTCCTTAAGACACAGTAACTAAGTTAAAATTAGCAAAGTATGCGAGCTTCTTCGAGTTTTCATGGTCTACCGCATGCCTGACCCCCCTGCCCGCCGGTACCGATGAGAAGCTTACCGCATCGAAACGCGCGCGGATAGTCAATCTAGAACCCACGCAATGCCTGCACACGCCGTTCGATGGCTTGGAGTAGCTCGGAAGCGATGTCCAAACCGTAGATAGCGTCTAGCTCTCGGATACAGGTTGGGCTGGTGACATTGATCTCGGTCAGGTGATCTCCAATCACATCCAGCCCCACAAACAGCAACCCCCTTTTTCGCAGGGTGGGGCCCACTTGATCACAGATCCATCGATCCCTCTCGCTTAGCGGAACCCCGCGGCCGCTTCCGCCGGTGGCCAGATTGCCCCGGGTCTCCCCTGGAGCGGGGATGCGCGCCAAGGCGTAGGGTACGGGCTCTCCGTCGATAAGTAAGATGCGCTTGTCGCCCTCGGCAATTTCCGGGATAAAGCGCTGAGCCAGGGTGAAACGCCGGCCATGCTGGGTGAGCGTCTCGATGATAACGTTGAGGTTCGGATCGCCCGCGCGCAGGCGAAAGATCGAAACCCCTCCCATGCCGTCCAGCGGTTTGAGAATGATATCAGGGTACTGCCCCAGAAACTCCTTTATGCGCTCGGCGCTGCGCGTCACCAGGCTCGGCGGACAGCATTGCGGAAACCAGGCCGAAAACAGTTTCTCGTTGGCATCGCGCAGACTGCGCGGTTCATTGACCACCAAGGCGCCCTGAGCTTGCGCCAGCTCCAGCAAGTAGGTGGCGTAGATGTACTCCATATCGAAGGGGGGATCTTTGCGCATCAAAAGCACCTGAAATTGGTTCAAGGGTATGGTTTCTTCGCCGCCAAACTGAAACCATTGCTGCGCATGGTCCTGCACGCGTAATGCGCGGGAATGCCCAAAAGGGCGACCATCGCGCAAAAACAAGTCGCCCAGCTCCAGGTAGCCGAGCGCCCAGCCCCTCGCCTGCGCCGCCAGCAGCATGGCGAAGCTGCTGTCTTTCTTGATATTGATCCCATTGATGGGATCCATCACGATACCCAGCTTAATTTCCACGTTGGGTTAATCCAATCCGATAAAACGCTACTAAGCGAGCGCAGTCCAAAAACCACCGCGCTAACGCTAAACTCCCTAAGCGTACCAGGAGCCTATGATCTCTTCACATCTACGCATCGTCACCCGCAAGAGCCCTCTCGCATTATGGCAAGCGCGCTTTGTCCAATCCCGATTGGTTGCTTTGCACCCAGACCTTTCTATCGAGCTGCTCCCTGTCCATACCAGCGGAGATAAGCTCCTCGATGCGCCCCTAGCGACAGTGGGGGGGAAAGGTCTGTTCGTCAAGGAGCTGGAAGAACGCTTGCTTTGCGGGGCCGCCGATTTGGCTGTGCACTCCATGAAAGACGTCACCGTGGATTTACCCCAAGGTCTGGTGATACCCGTGGTGCTCGCGCGCGAAGATCCGCGTGACGCATTTGTCTCTCAGCACCACGATGACTTGCAGGCTCTGCCCCGCTCGGCGCTCGTCGGCACTTCGAGCCTGCGCCGGCAATGCCAACTGCGCGCTATTCGCCCCGATCTTAAGCTCCAAACCTTACGCGGTAATGTCGGCACCCGTTTGCGCAAGCTGGACGAGGGGCAGTTCGACGCCATTATACTCGCCGCAGCCGGATTAAAGCGCTTAGGCTTAGCAGCGCGCATACGCGCGTACCTCGATCCCGATCTCCTCCTTCCTGCCATCGGGCAGGGCGCGATCGGCATCGAGTGTCGGGAGGGAGATGAAGATCTAATCCAGCTTATAACACCCCTGGATGACTCTCGCAGCCGGGTTTGCGTGGGTGCGGAGCGGGCGCTCAACCGCCGCTTGTTCGGCGGTTGCCAAGTGCCCATCGCCGGACATGCTGAGATCCTTCACGGCGAGCTGCGGC
>JBOHHR010000226.1:0-4693 GCA_050725475.1 Gammaproteobacteria bacterium
TCTTAAACTGGACCCGGTAGATGATGTCCTCGGCCACCCCGTCCTGGTCGATATCGAGGTTGAAATCATAGGCCACCTTGTCATCGAAGAAGAAATAGTTGGGCCCCGAGCTGGGTTCCTGGGCCGGAATCACGTTCATGACAAACAGAACCTTGGAATCATCCTCCCAGCTGCGGAAGGCATAAACATCGGTGATGTCGGCGGCCGGATCCTGGGCGATCAGAGGCGCCTCACGGTGGCTCGCCGCCTGGGTTGCCGTGCCGCAGGATAAAGCGAGCCCCAGGCCCATGGTCAGGCTAACCAGCTTGTTGAAAAAAATCTCGGATTGCATAGCGTCCTCCTTTGTGGATGGAACGAATGCTCATGTGACCAGCCGGGACTGGATCGCGCATGAGCGTTTATCTAGGGACAGGTCCTTCCCACGTTTTTACGTGGTTCAAACGATATACGAAGGAGCTAGGATTTTGGATGTGCGACGCAACCGAACGACGCATTTCCGAGATCCCCTGGGATCCAAAAGCAGTCGTATCTTGGCGGCAACGATCAGCAACAAAGCATGCGTCACCATGGTTGGTCGCTAAGTGTGGGAAGGTCACGTCAAGAACGATGTAACCAGGGGTCGTCATTCCGAGAGCCGAGCCAGGAGGGTTATGTATTAGGCGGGGCCAGCATGCTAGCGAAGTATGGAAGAGTGGCGATCAGCTTAGCGGTAGATCAGTCTTCGTCCCACGGTTCTTCGCCTGCATACCCCTCGTCCAGGTCATCCAGGCTTTTATCCAATTCGTCTTCGGATATTTCTCGCGATCCGGTTCGACGTCCGGATAGGATAGGCCAACCGTCATCCTCGATTTCCTCCTCCGCCCCATTTATCGCGCCGGTCCAGTCTTCTGGCGCGCCTATGGGTTCCAGCACCAGTTCATACCATTCATCCAGATCGATCTGATCGAGATCCCCATCAAAATATTGGATCTCGACGACCCCTTCCTCTGGGTCGAGATCAAGCACGGTAAATTTTTTCTCGTCGTCGTCCGCCTGTTGGTACCAGTTTCCGACCACCGGATCGAGATCAGTGCTCAAGGATACCCCCTCCTCCGCTTTCCTCTTACTACAAACAATCCAAATTTCAAGTATATAGCCCCCCTATGCAAAAAATTCGAGCGGCGGTAGGGACCTTCCGACCCGTTCCCTCCAACAAGATATTGGAACGGCCAGAAACCGCAAGCGCGCGCACGATGCCCGCATTCCCATGACTGTATAATGGATCATCGGATCCCAAATCAGACTCTTAGCTAGTCGATAAAGGCCGCGCGCGGAAGTTCCGCAAACGGCGGCTTGCCCGAAAAAGAAGGCACAGCTCATGAACAATGGGTTTGAACCCCTAGCCAGCGATCACAGCATGGTGCTGGGCTTAACGGTCACGATCGTCGTGGCAATGCTGCTTGCGCGCAGGCGTTTTCGAACACCTGCTGATGAGCGGTATCGGTACGCCTTAGCCTCCGTGTTAGTGCTGGCGGAGGTCACCGGCTGGATCGGCGGCATCTGGCAAGGAACCCTAATTTTCCCCTTTAACCTATGCGATCTCGCGGCCGCCGCTACCATTTGGGCATTACTTCTGCCACGACATCATAAGGCCTGCCTGCTGGCGTATTTTTGGGGGCTTGCCGGAAGCGCGCACGCCATTATCACCCCGGACCTTTCAGTGCCGGTGCGGAGCTTCTGGGGAGCACAGTTTTTTCTCACCCATGCCGGCATCGTTTGGGGCGCGACCTACCTCGCGGCCACCGGCCGCGTACGACCCAACTGGCCTTCCCTGGTCTGGGTATGGTTGATGAGCAACCTGTACGCCCTGGCCGCCGTTTTGCTCAACTGGGGTTTGGGGACCAACTACGGTTATCTAGCCGATAAGCCTTCGCATCCGAGCCTGCTCGACTATCTCGGCCCCTGGCCGTACTACATCCTCGGCTTGGAGATCGTCGGTATCATCTCGTTGTTATTCTGGTATGCACCGCTTGCCATTGTGCGTGCTCGCCGGCAAGGGCCAAACCCTCTGGACCGATCCGGATCCGATAGTCCCAATTAGGGTTTGCCTTAGTCCGGGCTTGAGATTTTTTCGCAAGCTCTCAGCCCAAATCCTCGCCCCAAATCCTTCACGTTATTCATGAACAGGAAGAAAGCCCGCTCCGCTTCCGGGTTTCCTGGTGCCCGATGGCCGGGGTGGGCTTTGGATAGGCGCAGACCCCACACTCATCAAGCTCGAGCGCGAGGGGAGGTCCAATTCCACCTAAAGAGACGGGTGAGCTTCAAAGCCAATAGGGCGATAAACACCCGATACGCGTTACCCGGTCTCGCCTGTACAGCGACGCGATCTGATCAGAGCGTCGGGGCCAACTCCAGCGTGAGACCGATGCCGAGCACATCCTCCGCACGGGCGACCTGAGGAGTGAGCCGGGTGATTCCGACGATGCCTGCATCCACGCCTCCCGTTCCGATGCTCGAGGAACGGTCACGATCACGCCCACCGCCCGTCGCTGCCCGAGTCGCCGGGGAGCGTTTTTATCGCTTTAGTAGGTCGCGCTGGTCGCACCTCAAGGCTCAGTATAGACTTGGAGTAGGTTTTTAGGTTAAGCGAACCAGGCGCCGCGCAAATCATATGATTATCATGCCTCATGGCGCTACATCCTGAATTCACGGAATCACCGTATACCGTGCTACTGCCGGACCGGCGCTGGTTTCCGGCTGCGGAAGAGCTGCGCAGCACCGCCTACGAAAAGCTGTTACCGCCGCTGGTCGCCAAGATTCGCAGCGAGATTACGCCATGGCGGGATGCGGGCTACGCCGGCGCCTCGGAGACGTCGCGTGGGCTCCTGAACTGGTGGTTCGAGACCGAGCACCTGGTCGAACAAGCCGACGGCATCCTGTCGCCGTTCCGTTATTATTTCGCGCAGCGTGAAGCGGTAGAAACGGTGATCTGGCTGCATGACGTACGTGGGGTGCGGGACAAATTCGATCTGCTGCGATTCGATGCCTCGGGCGCGGTCTCGGCGGGGATGTTTGACGAGGACTGGCCACGCTACGTGGTGAAGATGGCCACAGGCAGCGGCAAGACCAAGGTGATTTCGTTGCTCATCGCCTGGAGCTTTTTCCATAAGCTCTACGAACCCGATTCCACGCTCGCGCGAAACTTTCTCATGATCGCGCCGAACATCATCGTTCTCGACCGTCTACGCGCCGATTTCGACGGCCTGCGCATTTTTTTTAATGACCCGATCCTGCCGGATAACGGCGTGGCCGGTCGCAATTGGCGGGATGACTTTCAGCTCACACTGCACATTCAGGACGATGTTCGTGTTGTCCGCGATACCGGCAACCTCTTTCTCACCAATATCCATCGCGTCTATCTCGGCGATATGCGCGAGCCGTCACTGGAAGATGACGACCTGCACGATTATTTCCTCGCGCCCTTCGGCCCCAGGCCCGTCGGCAAGACCACCGACAGCAGGACCGATCTGGGCGAGATCGTCCGCGACATCGACGAGTTGGCCGTCTTTAATGACGAGGCGCATCACATCCACGATCCGAAGATGGCCTGGTTTAAGAGCATTCAGGACATCCACCACCGGATGTTGCAGAAGGACGGGCGTCTGGCCCTGCACGTGGACGCAACCGCCACGCCCCGACACAACAACGGCGCGATCTTCGTGCAAACGGTCTCGGACTATCCGCTGGTCGAGGCCATTCATCAGAACGTCGTCAAGCATCCCGTGCTGCCGGATGCGGCCAGCCGCGCCCGGTTGCAAGAGCACAAGAGCGCGATCTTCACCGAGCGCTATGCCATTACCTGCAACTCGGGATCGAAGAATGGCGGAAGAGCCATGCCGAGCACGAGGCCCTGGGCAAGAAGGCGGTGCTCTTCGTCATGGTGGACGACACCAAAAACTGCGACGAGGTCGGCGTCTGGCTGGAAAAGACCTGTCCCGAGTTGCAAGGCGCCGTGCTGGTTATCCACACCAAGAACAACGGCGAGATCTCCGAGGCCGCCTCGGGCAAGAACAAGGAAGAGCTGGAACTGCTGCGCAAGCAGGCGAACGCGATCGACTCCTGGGTCAGCCCGTGCAAGGCCATCGTCTCCGTGCTCATGCTCAAGGAGGGCTGGGATGTGCGCAACGTCACCACCATCGTCGGCCTGCGCGCATACGCGGCGCAAAGCAACATCCTCCCCGAGCAGACCCTCGGACGCGGTTTGCGGCGCATGTATTTCGGCGCGGACATCCCAGAGACTGTCTCGGTCATGGGCACCCCCGCCTTCATGGAATTCGTGGAGTCCATTCAAAGCGAGGGAGTCACCTTTGAGCGAGTGCCGATGGGGGCGGGCGCCGGCCGCAAGGATTCGCTCGTCGTCGAGGTGGACACCGGGAACGCCGACAAGAACCTCAATGTGCTGAACATTGAAATTCCGAAACTCTCGCGCCGCTTCAACCGCGAGTACAAGAACGTCGACGCGCTGGATCCGGCAAGCTTCGGCAATCCGAAGCTTCCCCTCAAGCCCTTCACGCCGGAGGAGACGCGAGAAATCGTCTTCAAGACTATGCTCGATGCCGAGGTGCACCACACCATCCGGCTCGATGGCGCCGGCCCCGCGGATTACCGCTCCGTGGTCGCGTTTTTCGCCCGGCAGTTGTTGAAAGACCTGCGC
>JBOHHR010000227.1:0-4852 GCA_050725475.1 Gammaproteobacteria bacterium
TTTGCTGCATGGTCTTTTCATCTTAGCCGAAAGCTCCTGCTCGCTTTGGGTTTGCGTTTCTGTCGGCTTTCTGACCCCAAAACACTGGCGGGTTCCGGAACATACCCGGTCTGCAATTACTCGCGCACGCAGACGTGGCGTTTGATGGTGGAACCTGCGCAATCGACCCTGATGAGACTTTCGCAGTCGTCCGCGCAGAGTGGTGCCTACCCAACCTGGGCGTTGTTTGTGTTCCGCCCCCGTTCTGGAACGGTCAAGCGTTTGAAGTTACGGTCGATCCGAGCTTCGTCCTTGGTAATAATCCAAAGCCCCGGAGATTCTTGTACTCTTAAAGGGACCGCACGTTGGCGCGTCCATGTCTGCCACATAGTGGCAGCGACTACTCGGGCGCGACGAGCGGTGGGCCCGTCCAGTGTTCGGCAGCGGGGTCGGGGTCGTCGTAAAACGCCACATGCGGAATGAAATGCTCGCGCAGTCGGTCGCGAAGCCGCTTGACATCTTCTGCCGTGCCGGCTTCTCGTGGGTTCGGGCGGACATACCCGTGGTTAATGTCTGCGTGCTCGGGACAACCTTCAAGTCGGGAGGCAACAATCCGGGAACCACTATCCACTACCGCGCGCGCATAAAAAGCCGCGAGACCAGCGTACGGAGCCTCCTTAGTGTGAACGCGCGTCTTGCCCCAATGCTTGCACGAATTGGCACTCGAGTAGTCCAGTCGCAGCACCGATACTTGATCTTTGTTAGCAGGTGATTCGAAGGCCTGTGGCTTTAAGGTGCGGCGTGGAGTAAGGTGGAACCCACCGTCTTTGATTATACGGACAATGCTTTCCGAAGAGGCAACATTATTGGGAGGCATGAGCTAACGGAAACGGCGTGGCTTATAGAAAGGCTAGGGAAGATTAGACCTTGGAGGGATCGCAAAAACGTATCGGCGAGGACTTTCATATCCGCCGTAGAGCCAGTCCAGTAAAGTGTCTCGCCCGCGTTTGGGCGTATATAAAAGCAGCATTGCGTTTGCCCGATCTCCAGGTAGCCTTCACCCGAAGGCGATTCCCACTCGAAGGTAATGATGCCGTTGGGGTGCGGCGTTACTACTGGCGCGAGCATGTTGGGTGACCAATTGAGGCGTTCCAGTAGGTCGGTCGCGTTTTTTATGGTCTCGTGTTCGATTGACAGAGCGCCGTAGCCGTCCCAATTGTCGCCGAGCTTGGCGAAGGCCTCGACCTTCGCAACGGCCATGGCGTTAACACTGATAGAAATCTGCGGCATGTAAAGAGGAATCAGGGATGTATACGGTGCTGTCACGCTAAAAATGTCACAGCTCAGGCTGGGAGAGCCAACAAAGCGCTGCAAACTCATTTCGTTACTTCGATCGGATTCATGTGATCGTGAAGTGGTTTCGCTATCTGCATGAAAATCTCGTGTATGACGTTGCGTGCTTCGGTGAGTTCTATCACAGTGCTCGAAGGGTCCGTCGAAAGTTGCCGGTTCATAGTCACCGACGTATCCACAACCACCGCCCGCTGATTGTTTAACTGTCCTTCACTGAGCGCGATCTGGAGCTGCCCTGGCGCAACGGGCAATGTCAGCTGCAACTGTGGGATGATCTGCTGCCGATCGGTGCAGACCTCCTCCAAGATTGGAGGCATAGTTAGTTTGAAACCGAGCACGTCTGTCAGAAACGCGCGAGTGGAGTAATTCCCGAGCAGCGGCCCTTGGAATGCATCAATGTAACGCACAATGCCGCTACTGAAAGGCAGCGGTTCCATACCCATTCGCTTGAACGCTTCATTGCGTATCTGCACTCCCCGCTGAATTACAGGTTTGAACTGATCCCAATTCTTATACGGCGGGAGAGCATTAATCGAAAATACGCCGTTGCCCAGCTGGTATAGCGTCGCATTATTCTCGGAGTCGGTCGGGCGATAGCGATAAGCGACCTGAAACGGTGCAAGTGGAAAACCGGGTGGGATTACCCGCTCGAATCGGCCATAACCTTCACCTGAGGCTACTGCGCCGAAATGCATAAATAAGTGTTCTGCGATCTGCGGCGTTATTGCGGCTCCGGCATCCGTCACGGCTACGGCGGTCGGTAACAGAAAAGCTGCAGTGCCCCACCGTAGCTCCACGACTAGTTCGATCAATGGTGGGTTATCGTAGGAAATTGGCATTACAACATCATACTATAGGCCCTGCGAACGATCAGCATATGTAGCATTTACGGACCTGCTGGACGCCGGCAGCTTTTTGCTCGTAGTTGGGGTGGATGACGAAACCGGTTAGCTCCACGAACCGCTCTTCAGACGCACCAACTCGTTGTCACTCCGCTCGGGGCTCTCCGGTAAACTTGATTGCTGGTGATGTCGGTTCGCATTGAAGGTAATTGCTGTCAGCTTGCGTGTTGTCGTAGCGCTTTCAATGACTGCTCATGGCCGGCATAGGCCGTACTCAACAACCCGTTCGAGGTACCGGAGGGGCGAGAGGAACAATTCCTTGTCGCCGTTTGGTCCCTTAAAATATCGCAACGTGCTATGAGCAGAAACTCGTCGAGGTGAAGGCCAAAGAGTCGGAATCCGATGGTGACGGCTTGGCGAAGGTTCCGAGACCGGGGTTTTTTACCCGAATCGAGTCCGGGCGCGAGGGTTGCCTTGCGCACGCTTCTGACCTCCTCCGCGGCGCCAGAGCTATCCAAGAGCAAGACTTGCCCAACATCGCATATCATCTTGTGACCCTCGCATTGGAGGAGATCGGTACGGCTAAACTCATCGGTCTTGAGGCGATGGGGAGGACACGAGAAGAAACACCGTCCTGGACAGCGAAACATGCTCTCGACCATACAAAAAAGATTTTCTGGTCATTCTTCGGGGCACATGTCCGCGAGAAGTAGCGCTGCCAGGCCATCGGCGAGGCCCGACCTCGTCAATCACCCGCATCTTCGATGCGCCGCGCAGCCTCGTCTTCAACGCGTAGATCGATGCAAAGCACGTTGTGCACTGGTGTCGCCCGAAGGGGTTCGCGGCGCCTGTCGTCTCGCAGATGGACGTGAGGCCGGGCGGTGCGTTTCGTATCCTTCATCCGATGGCGTCGAGTATACAGCCAGGGGTGTCTATCGCGAGATCGTGGAGGGCGAACGGCTCATCTACGACGACTTCTGCGACGAAGACGGCAAGCTCTTCCATCAAGCGCTCTAGGCGGGCGCACAAGCGGTCCCCCAATAGCGGTGCTCTCTGCCTTTTTGAGTGCCCGCTGGTTCACCATTTTCGGCCTCAGGTCTACAGGCCTTGTCCGTCCACCCCCACCCCACCTCCCCCTTGGTCTATAGACCGAAGTCAAGGGTGACAGGTGCTCGGGGACATGGAAAACACATCGATGGCTATTCATAAGGATGATGCAAATCGATTCAGTGATTTTATGTTGACAAGAACGCCAGGTGCAAGACATAGACACGGGCCGGGATCGGTTGGCTCAGGCACGGTACTTAAGTTGCGCGAACCGTACCATTGTGACCGGCTGCGGCGCAATCGCAAGGCCCCCTGGGAACGAGACACATCTTCCCCACCCCGTGTCGATAGCACGTCAAATCGCCCGCTTTAGGTTGACGCCTGCGGCGGGACGTGGTATCAAAGAACTAGGCGTGATAGTCAAGTAGGCGCTGGCTCTTCCTATCCCTTCCTTGTTAGACTCCCCCGCGATTGGAGGGGTGTTTCTTGAATTTATTCGTCGCGCGAGTGTAATCATGGTAGAAACGATGACCTTGATCCCCGGCCGGACCAGCAAACAAGGGACTTCGCTGAACGCCGGCAAGCTGAAAGGGGAGTACTTGGAAGTCACCACCACGGTGGAGATGAATAGCGACGACATGCAGCGCTTGGGCCTAAACGACGGAGACCAAGTGCGCTTGAGCAATGAGATCGGCGAGACCCTGCTGCGGTGCAAGGGCAAAAAACCCGCGGATCTGCCCGCGGGCGTGTTGTTCATGGCCTACGGACCGGCTTCCAGCCTGCTGATGGAAAGCGACACCGCGGGTAGCGGCATGCCGATTTCAAAAAACTTTGAGGTGCAGGTGGAAGCCGTAAAATAGCGTAAAGTAGCCCGAGTGAGGTGTATGACAATGAGTGAGAACGCGCGAACGGTAGAGAACGCAACCTGCACCTTCTGCGGTTGTGTGTGCGATGACATGGTGCTCACGGTCGATCTGGACCAGAAGCGGATCACCAAAGCGAAAAACGCCTGCATCCTGGGTCGCGCCTGGTTTGCGGAGCACACGGTGGGGGATCACCCGGCGGCCTTGATCGGCGGCAAAGAGGCGAGTTTTGAACACGCGGTGGAAGAAGCCGCTCAGATCTTCGCCAACGCTCGCTTTCCCATCGTCTACGGCCTGAGCGACACCACCTGCGAGGCGCAACGCCAAGCCGTCGCCATCGCCGATATGGTTCGCGGCACGATCGATACCACGACCTCTGTTTGCCATGGGCCTTCGGGGATCGCGTTTCAGGGCGTGGGGGAGAGCACGGCTTCTCTGGGCGAGGTCAAGAATCGGGCAGACCTTGTCGTGTATTGGGGCGGCAACCCCGCCGAGTCTCATCCACGGCATTTCACGCGCTATGCGGTCACGCCTAAGGGCATGTTCATCCCCAATGGGAGAAAAGATCGTACCGTGGTTCTGGTCGACGTGCGCAAGACACCCAGCGCGCCGGTGGCAGATATCTTCTTGCAAGTCAAACCCGGAAAAGACTTTGAATTGATCTGGGCGCTGCGGGCTCTGGTTAAAGGGCGCAGGATAAGCCCGGCGATCGAGGAAGAGACCGGGATCCCGCTTTCGACCTTAGAGGATCTGGCGCAGCGCATGAAG
>JBOHHR010000228.1:0-5552 GCA_050725475.1 Gammaproteobacteria bacterium
TGCTTGGCTAGCTCCCACGCGATGTACTTGCCCGCCTCGCCGCCGCCGAGGACGACGTTGTCAAAGGGTTCGCCGTCCTTCATGTGCCCTCACTCAAGCCTCCGCTTTCAGCCGCGCGGCGATCTGCGCCACATGCCGGCCTTGGAAACGCGCGATCGCAAGTTCGTTTTCGCTCGGTTGCCGCGAGCCGTCGCCCTTGGTGATCGTCGAAGCGCCGTAGGGCGAGCCGCCGGTGATCTCGTCCATATTGAGCAATCGCTGCTCGGAGTAGGGCACGCCGACGATCACCATGCCTTGATGCAGCAGCGTAGTGTGAAAGCTCGTAATCGTGGTCTCCTGGCCGCCATGCTGGCTCGCCGTGCTGGTGAAGACGCTGCCGATCTTGCCGATCAGCCCGCCGCTCATCCACAGCCCGCCGGTCTGGTCGAGGAAGTTGCGCATCTGCGCGCACATGTTGCCGAAGCGGGTTGGCGTGCCGAAGATAATCGCGTCGGCTTCCGCCAATCGCTCCGGGTTTGCCACTGGAACCCGCGCGAATGCCGCACGCGCAGTCTTGGCACCGCTCTTCTCGAGTACGTCATCGGGAACGAGTTCGGCAACCTGGTAGAGCGCAACCTCGGTACCGGCGACCTCGCGCGCTCCCGCGACGACGGCCTCGGCCATCCGATAGATGTGCCCGTACATGCTGTAGAACACCACCTGTATCCTCGTTGCCATGGAAGCTCCTTTAGTCGAATCAGCACTCAGCGAGTGTGACCGCACGAAACAGTTTTCTCACTTTCTCACTTAGTCGTTCACCGTGTGCATCAGGTCTCGGGGTAGTCACAGTCGGGGCCACGTCCGCTGCGGCAACGTTTGCTCCAATCTACGTTGTGCATGGTTAACTGCTTTCGATACTAGTTTTCGAGCCGAGCCGCGAGCGTGATCTTTGCGTTCAGCGCTTTCGAGACCGGGCAGCCGGCCTTGGCCGTATTCGCTGCTGTCTCGAATTGCTGCTGGTCCGCACCCGGTATTCTGGCGCTCAGGTCAAGATGCACGGCAGTGATCGCGAATCCTGCCTCGGCTTTGTCCAGAGTGACGCTTGCCGTCGTGTGGATGCGCTCGGCGGTCAAGCCGGCTTTGCCCAATTCAAGCGACAACGCCATCGAGAAGCAGCCGGCGTGCGCGGCGGCGATTAATTCTTCCGGGTTCGTGCCTTTTCCCGATTCGAAACGGGTTCCGAAGGAATACGGGGTATCAGATAGAACACCGCTGTCGGTTGAGATCGCGCCTTTTCCATCTTTGAGACCGCCAGTCCAAACTGCGGATGCGTTTCGTGAATAAGAATTTTAAAAGCCCTTTTTCTTCAAGAGGGAAGATACGACTGGACCTGTTAGCTGTCAATCACGCGCTATCTCGGTCCGGAATCGGGGAATTATCGGGCTATTCGTTAAGTCTCGACAACTGAGACCTCTAAGCAAAGTGTTAACGCAAGACATGACACAGATTCCATTTGATCCCCACTCAATCCAGCCCCCGCAACCGCGATGCTTCCGCCACCCGCTCCAGAGCGAGAAGATAGGCGGCTTCGCGCAGGTTGACCTGACAGGTGCGCGATGTCATCAGCACATCGTTGTAGGCGCGGTTCATGATATCGAGGAGTTCTCCGTTCACGTGGTCTTCCTTCCAGTAGAACTGCTGAACGTTCTGGGCCCATTCAAAGTAGGAGACCGTGACGCCGCCCGCGTTCGCTAAAATGTCAGGGATGATAATGACTTTGTTCTTGTTGAGGATGAAGTCCGCGCCTGCCGTGAGCGGCGCGTTGGCGGCTTCGACGACCATCTTCGCCTTCACGCGCGCGGCATTCGTGGCGGTAATAACGTTGCCCAGCGCGGCGGGGATGAGAATGTCGCAGGGCAGTTCCAGCAGTTCCGCGTTGGTGATGGGCTGTGCGCCGGGGAAACCATCCACGCTGCGCGTTCGGCGGACGTGACTCAGCACGGCGCTCACGTCCAGACCATCTTCGTGGTAGATGCCGCCGCTCACGTCGCTGACCGCGATGACCGTCGCGCCTTCCTCATGGAGAAAGCGCGCAGTGTATGAGCCTACGTTGCCGAACCCCTGAATGACACACTTCGTTCCTTTGAGCGTCATGTTGTGGGTGCGGCACGCCTCTTTGGTGATGATGACCACGCCGCGCCCGGTCGCCTCCTCGCGCCCGATCGAGCCGCCCAGATGAATCGGCTTCCCCGTGACAACGGCGGGGCAGTAGCCGTGCGCGTTGCAATACTCGTCAAAAATCCACGCCATCACCTGCGCATTGGTATTCACGTCCGGTGCAGGGATGTCCAACGTCGGACCGATGACGTGGCTGATGCGCTGTGTAAACCTGCGCGTCAACCGCTCCACTTCATAAGGCGACATTTTCGTCGGGTCGCAGTTGATGCCGCCCTTCGCGCCGCCGAACGGGATGTTGGCCACCGCCGTCTTCCACGTCATCAGCGCGGCTAATGCCTTCACCTCATCATCGTTCACCGACGGGTGGTAGCGGATGCCGCCCTTGCACGGTCCGCGCGTATTGTCGTGGTGAATGCGGTAGCCGATGAACACCTCCCAGCGCCCATCATCCATGCGCACGGGCAGTTCAACGCGCACCTCACGGAACGGCGTCAGGATGGTCTTGCGCACACCGTCTGACAGCGCCAACCGTTCGGCGGCCAGGTTGATGTAGTGATTCACGGATTCAAACGTGGACAGTTTTTCCAGTTCTTCGACAGTCATAGTTTTGCTCCTGTCGGACAAGCGGGGCTGTGCCCTTTTCCAAACCAGAATCAAATGGGACTCGGTCTTCCATATCCAGCTTGGAAGTGGGCGATAGCCCCGTCTTGTCATGCCATATTCACCTTCATGCGGATTTCCCACCGCTGCGTCGCGCCGGGGGAGACGACCTCCCGGTGGTGTGGCGGTGGCCCGGCTGCGGCGGTACCAGTACCTCAATGAAGGCGAAGGCCCCGTCGGTGTCCCCGCCGCTTTGATGGGCTGCCCTGTCTTGAACCAGGATTTCCCAAATGAGAGCCCTCCGACTCGCTGGTCGGCCTCATCCGGTTGATCCGAAGACACAGTAACGTTAAGGAACCCACTTGCCCCATCTGCGCGAAGATGAGGCCCACTTCGCCCCTAATACCGGAAAGTCGCCGCCAGCCCGGTGTCCGTGGGCATCCTCCCGGCCGGCACGACGACCACCTCCCCGCCGGTTCGCAGGACCGCTTCCGCCAAGTCGTCGATCAGGTCATCGACATCGGGGTCGGCGAGCCGGTCGAGGCGGACTTCCCCGGTTGCCGGGTCGAACCGTCCGGGAATCGCTCGGTCGGCCTCGATCAGCAGCATGCCGATCCGTTCCGCAGCCGCCGCTTGTGCCACGTCGTCCAGGTTGGAAGCCGCCATACCTCGGGCCGTAGCCGTCTGGTGGTCCTCGGTCAGTTGGGCCAGACGGGCAAGATACTTCGGCTCGACCACCTGCCAGACTTCGGCCCGGAGTTGTTCGGGCGTCAGCGACCCGGGGTCCTTCGCCACGCCGTCCGGCTGGAGGAATGGATTGCGGCTTGTCCGACGGAATTCCCCGTGGTACTCAGGCAAAGCGGCCAGAATCAGCGGAAGCCCAGACGGCCGTGAGAAGCGGGTCAGTACCTCCCGGTCGATGGCCTGGAAGAACCGGCCCGTGTCCTTTTCCACTTCGTCCTTCCTGCCACCTTGCCCATGAAACACGGCCGGCTGCGCGTTGTACGCGATCCCGCGCTCAGGATCGGTCAGTTGCTCCCCGAGCGCCGCTGTGATTGTCGTCGGCATATCGCCTACATCCACCTCGTCCAGCGCGTCCCGATTGCCCTCGAACAGTTTGGCCTCGCGCCGGTCGAGACAGAGTACCTGATACCGATCGGCCGACTGCACCATCCGCAGCAGCGGCTTCAGGTGGAAGCTGTTCGCCACCACGACCAACTCCTTGACCGGCCTCTGGAGTTGGAACACCTCGAACGTGTCGGCCGACGCGAGGACGGCCAACCCGTCCCGCTGATGTGTCCAGAAGTGGTAGTCGTCGGAGAGTGCCTGGAATGGTTCGAGCAGCGGACGCACCTCGCGTCCCGAGTACTTCTCCCGCAAGGACCGCTCGGCGTCCCGCACCAGGTTCTTGTATCGGATCGAGTCTTGGAGGTTGTCGGGGTTAGCCCGGTGGGTCGGCTGATAGAGCGAGATGCAGGGCGGCTCGCCACCCTTGAGCAATCCTCGCAGTACATCCGTAGTAAGCGGTCGCATCGGTCGCCCTCCTTTCGGGCTCGTCTCGGAGGAATCAGCCCCACGAGAATTTTCATACTCTATCACGCCCTGGGCGAAGTCGGCCAGACTTTCTAGGATGTCGAGACGGTTGTGGCACCGCGGCACTTACCATGCCCTTTCGGCGTCGGCCGGCTGTCGAAACGTTGCGGAGTCGGGCGTAACCGCGCGTCCTATTCTTGCAGGTGCCCCTCCAGGAACCAGAGGGCCTTGTCCAGTCCCCTCGACACCTCCGTCAACAGATCTGCGGTATCTGCGTCGCCCGGGTCCGCGGCACCGATGGCGCTGCGCGTGCTGGCGGCCAGGGCGGCGTAGCGCTCCGCCAGCGCCTCCACCGCCGCTAGGCTGCCCGTCACCTCCGGCGGGTACTCCGCCAACCGCGAGCTCGCCGCCGACAGACGAACCGTGCCCAGTGCCAGCCCGCCCAGTGCCGTCGCTCGCTCCGCGAACATGTCCACATAGCCCTCCAATTCCGCGGCCAGCTTGTCGAACAACTCGTGGAGCGGATAGAACTGGGCCCCTTTGACGTTCCAGTGGGCGTGCTTCGTCTGGCTGTAGAGGTCGAAGGTGTCTGCCAACTGCTGGTTCAGCAGTGCGATCATTTGGTTTCGCACCTCGGGCGATAGATCAATGCGAGTGGCGAACGTCTTCTTCGTTTTCATCTTGGTTATCCTCCTGCAGTAAAAGTAAACGGTTCCTGAAGAAGCATTGCAAACGGGACCTCCAACCGAGACCTCAAGCGGCCGTGTGCGGTTCGAGGGTGCCCTCGCGCTACGGCGGCCGATGTTCGTGGGACGTTCGTCGGAGCATTAGGCGCAATCTCGGCCGGGACGACGGTGCTGCTGGAACTCGACTCGAAAGCGTGAAGCAGCGCAAGCGCGGCCTCCAGGGCGATCAATCGCCGTCGCTGGGAGGCAATCGCGGTCTCAATCAGATTCGCAGCCTCGCCATCGTGGGACAGATCGTCCAAGCAGCTTTCCATTTCCACAATCAGGCTGCGCTGATGGCCAATCAGTTGGCCGGCGAGGTACTCCAGCGCAAGGTAATTGCAGCTAGTAAACTGGCTGGGGTACTGGCAGGAGTCAAGCCTCGCCCGCTGTGCGAGGATCACATCGTGAAGTAGGTTCGGCGGCGCGGATGTCACCGGACCCACCGAGCAAGGGCGAACCAGTTGCTTGTTCCGTTCCATGTCGACTTCACCCTTCTGAGTAAAACCTTGTTGAGATTCAGCGGCCATGCTGGCC
>JBOHHR010000229.1:0-5030 GCA_050725475.1 Gammaproteobacteria bacterium
ACCGCTCGCGGAAAGGATAGTTGTCCGGAAGCAACGCGCGAGAGAACAAGCGGCTCGCCCCGCGCGCTGAGGAAGCACCGCGGAGCTGTCTGGAGGCACTGGGAAAGTACCGGAACTGCTTGGGATGGGAGGAATCGACCAATACTAACCCAGCCGCCTCTTGAGGATACTTTTTGGCGAAGCGCAACATGTTGTAACCGCCAAACGAGTGCCCTACCAAGACATAGGGACCTGGTACGGCCGCACGGCTCAGCAAAGTGTGAAGCTCTTCTACGATGCGGGCCGTGGTTCTCGGCACAGGGCCCGGATCGCTCCAACCATATCCGGCGCGATCGTAACTACAGACTCGAAACTCGGGGGCGAGATCGGTCTCGATCTTGGTCCACTCCAGGGAAAACCCCCCCACTCCAGAATCGAGCACGATGCTCGGTCGCCCTTCTCCCAGACACCAGATGTGCAAGCGGTGGGTTCCGATATGGACCATACGCCCAGGTGGCTTCGCGATCTCCGGTTTCACGCCAGCATAGCGTTCGCTTGGGAGACCGGGGAATGAGCCTGCCGTAAGCCCCGCTGGGACGAAGATTAAGACTGACAACACCGCCGGTTTCAACACGGATATAACAACTCAGCTTATTCGCCCAAAACGCCTCTTTTCCCGGCCTCCTTTGTTTGAGCGTTGCACTTTTAAGTCCACCAGCGCCACTAGCTTGGTCACCTCGTGTGCGGATAACTCTCGACACCGGCCGCGGCGCAATGCTTTTTCTAAGGCTACCGGCCCATAACGTACCCGAATCAGGCGGCTTACGGTACATCCCTGGGATCCCCACAAGCGCCTTACCTCGCGGTTTCGACCTTCACTCAGCACGCAATGAAACCACTGATTACGACCCGTTCCGCCCGCATAGCGAATCGCCTCGAAACGGGCCACACCCTCAGCGAGATCGATACCGATTAGCAGTTGCCGTACGATTTGGTCACTAACCTCGCCCCATACCCGCACGGCGTACTCCCGCTCAACGCGGCGTGTAGGATGCATTAGGCGGTACGCCAACTCGCCATTATTGGTAAAGAGCATTAACCCGGATGTGTCTATGTCCAAACGCCCTATGCCCAGCCACCGCCCGCCCGGCAATAGAGGCAACTGTTCGTACACCGAAGCGCAGCCATTCTGCCTCACCCGGCCACAGACCAGACCGGCTGGCTTATGATACGCTAGCACCCGCACGGCCTGGGTGGACAACAGGCGACGTGCCAGGAGCTTGCCGTCGACCCGGATGCGGTCGCGCGCACTGGCGCTGTCTCCGAGACGCGCGATCCGACCGTTGACCGTGACTCGGCCGGCTTGGATCCAGCGTTCCAGGGCACGTCTTGAGCCCAAGCCAGCCCGTGCAAGCAACTTCTGCACGCGTTCTTGGCCCTCAGCGCAAACCTGCATTGTGCTGACCCGCGTGCTAAGACAATCCGACCCCGACGGATTTACTTTCGACGAGGTCACCGACGTGCTGGGAGCAGGCGGCCGGGTCCGAATCTGGAACCGAGATCGTCTCCCGAGTAGGATCCTGCGCACTCTGGAGAAATTCCAGATCCATGTCCCGCGTCTCCCGGGGCTCTGTCAAAGGCGGCAGCTCGGCAAGGGTTTTTAGGTTGAAATAATCCAGAAAAGCACGCGTCGTGGCATAGACCGCGGGATGTCCTGGGCTGTCGCGGTGCCCGGCGATTCGAATCCAGTCTCGTTCTAATAGAGTCTTGATCAATTGACTGCTTACGGCGACCCCGCGGATCGCCTCCACCTCAGCGCGGGTGATCGGCTGCCGGTAGGCGATGATCGCGAGGGTTTCCAGGAGCGCCCGTGAATAGCGGGGCGGGCGTTCCTGCCATACGCGGTTGACCCAAGGCGCTAACTCCGCGCGAACTTGTACCCTAAAGCCGCTCGCGACCTCATGCAGCTCAATCCCCCGGCCCTCATACTCCTGCCGCAGATCCTGCAGGATCGTACGCACCAGTTCGCGGGTCGGAGGTGCTCCTAATTCCGGGGGAAAAAGGGCGATGATTCTATCCAGACTCATGGGCTGTTCGGCAACCATCAAGGCGGCTTCGACGACGTTTCGGATATGCTGCGGGCTCACTCTTTTACCCTGAAGTAAATGGGGCCAAACGGTTCGGTTTGGACCAACTCGACGAGGGCTTCGCGCAGCAATTCAAGAAGCGCGAGCAAGGAGACGACCACTCCCCCCCTACCCTCTTGGAGCGAAAACACGGCACTGAACGGGATAAAGCGATCGCCGGCGGCACGCTCCAGCACTATCCCCATCCGCTCCCTAACCGATAGCTCCTCTCGCTGTACGTGATGGTGTGCGAACAACTCCGCACGATCCAAAACGCCCATGAGCGCCTCTACTATCTCGCCCAGCGATATCTGAGCTTCCCAGCGCGGCGCAACACGCCCCGGGAACTCCACTACCACCGCATGCACATCGCGCCCTTGGCGCGGGATGGCATCGAGGCGGTCCGCCGCCGCTTTGAAACGCTCATACTCGAGCAGGCAGCGCACCAGCTCTGCGCGCGGATCGGATTCCTCCTCTTCTAGGTCGACCGGCCGCGGCAATAGCATGCGCGATTTGATTTCCGCCAGCATCGCCGCCATCAGAAGATACTCCGCCGCCAGCTCTAAGCGCAGCTTCTCCATCAACTCGATGTAGTGCATGTACTGGCGCGTGATCTCCGCGATCGGGATCTCCAAGATATTCAAGTTCTGGCGTTTGATCAAATAAAGTAGCAGGTCCAGCGGGCCCTCGAATGACTCCAAAATGATCTCTAAGGCGTGGGGTGGAATGTAGAGATCGCGGGGGATCTCGCTGAGCGGCACACCACCCACCCGCGCAAGCGGGAGATCGCGTTGGCTAGGGGATTGAGATCCGTTCGTCGTCAACCTAGCCAGCCCCAAGCGCTCGTCTGCGAAATACGATCTGTTCACCGGTAGATCAAGCCCATCGCCTGCCTGACGTCTTCTAGGGTTTCACGGGCGACATCGCGCGCCGCTTCGCATCCCTGGGCGATGATCCCGCGCACGGCATCCGGATCGTCAAGATAAGCTTGCGCCCGTTCCCTGATTGGCGTCAATTCCGCCTGCACCGCGTCGATGACGGGTTGCTTGCACTCCAGGCAACCGATACCGGCGCTGCGGCATCCTTGTTGCACCCAGTTCTTGATGTCATCGCCCGAGTAGACCTGGTGAAACTTCCACACCGGGCATTTTTCGGGGTCACCCGGGTCCTGCCGGCGCACCCGAGCGGGGTCAGTGGGCATGGTGCGCAGCTTCTGCTCTACGGCCTGCGGCGTCTCTCGTAGGGCGATGGTGTTGTCATAGGATTTCGACATCTTTTCGCCATCGAGCCCCGGCATCTTGGACTCCGGGGTAAGGAGCGGTTGCGGTTCGGGCAAAATAGCCTTGCCCCCACCTTCGAGATAACCCGCAAGCCGCTCTAAGTCACCCACTGTGATATTGGGCTGCGACCCCAAAAGGGCACGGCCCGTGGCCAGTGCCTCGACGTCGCCTCTTTCTTGATAGGCCTTGCGCAGACTGAAGTACAAGCGTGCGTTCTTCTTGCCCATTTTGCGGGCCGCGCTTTCCACCTTCTCTTGAAAGCCTGGCTCGCGACCGTAAAAGAAATTGAACCTCCTCGCCACCTCGCGCGCCATCTCTATATGCGGGACTTGATCATCACCCACAGGTACGTAGGCCGCCTTGTAGCATAGAATATCCGCCGTTTGTAATAAGGGATAGCCCAAAAACCCGTACGTTGCCAAGTCCTTATCCCTCAATTTCTCCTGCTGGTCTTTGTAGGTTGGAACCCGCTCCAGCCAGGACAGCGGCGTAACCATGGACAACAACAAATGCAGCTCGGCGTGCTCGGGCACGCGTGACTGGATAAACAGGGTTGCTTCTCCCGGGTTGATTCCCGCCGCCAGCCAGTCGACTACGATGTCCCATACGCTGTCGGAGATGATGGCCGTTTCCTCGTAGTGGGTCGTCAGTGCGTGCCAGTCCGCCACAAAGAAAAAGCATTCGTACTCGTGTTGTAGCTTTATCCAGTTCTTTAGCACGCCGTGGTAGTGACCCAGATGAAGATGGCCGGTGGGCCGCATCCCCGAAAGGACACGGTTATTCGCAGATCCGTTCAAGAGAATCTCCTATCGACAGAACACTGTTCGTGGAACTTTGCTATCCGCACTTTTGCGTGTCGCTATTCGATAAATGACCAAAAATGACCGAGAAGCGATTTGTGGAAGTGCGTCCTATACTACCATCGCGGCAGCGTCCCGGCCAAGTCGTACCACCTAAGGGGCATCCTTGATCAAGCCTGTTAACGTGACCGGTTGCACCACAGGCTGCGCGCTGTCGATGATGAGATCGACCTGCTCGCTCGGGGGGCGGGGTACGCGGACGTGTTCTTAGAATCTCGGCCATGATTAAGCCGCGGAAATGCTTACCGTCGGATCCCACCCCCGTTTTTTGGTTTATTATATGAAAGTCTATAAAATCCCGTCATGGAGTCTTTCAGAGTAGAACGGCAAAAAAGCGTGGATTTTCCTTTTCTCTGTTTCTCAAATAGTTACGTGTTCGAGAAATGCGCGGTGCATCCTTATGCCGCCAGAAAGCTCTGGATACAAGGCGCTTGAAGAAGGTGATAAGCGAATGAAGTTTTTGTTCGATCTGTTCCCCGTCATTCTGTTTTTTGTCGCTTTCAAAATCCCCGATGACCCGCGGCAGGGGATCTTGTTGGCAACAGTGGTGGCGATCGGCGCCTCGCTGCTGCAGACTGCATGGCATTGGTTCAAGCATCGCCGCCTTGAGAGCATGCACCTGATTACCTTGGTTCTGCTGCTGGTTCTGGGAGGGGCAACCTTGGTTCTACAGGACGAACGCTTTATCAAATGGAAGCCCACGGCGGTAAACTGGCTTTTTGCGTTAGCCTTCCTTGGCAGCGAATACTTTGGCAAAAAGAACCTGGTGCAGCGCATGCTGGACC
>JBOHHR010000230.1:0-2932 GCA_050725475.1 Gammaproteobacteria bacterium
CATAGGGGCTGATCGGCCGCGGGGAGCTGCGCGCGCAGCATGGCCTCCAGCCGATCCAGATCCACCGAGGGGAAGAAGTCATCGATGTCCGACTCGACCGCATAGCGGTAGCCTTCGCGCAACAGCGCCTGGATGTCCCAGGGCCTGGAGACCGATCATCTTCCCGAAGAGCTGTGCCTGGAATTCTTTACCCCCTTCTCCTTCAACCCGCAGGGCGTGCTGCGCACCCGTCTCGAAGCCGAGCGGTTTCTGGCCGCGCTGGAGCGGCGCCTGAAGCGCGTGCTTGATCTGAAGCTCACTCTCCCGCGCGATGAGCTGCGCGTGCTCCCCTGGTACTGGGATTATGTGCAATTCCCCCATGCCGCGCATTCCGAGCCTGGGGTAAAATATCTCCACGGTTGCGTGGGCAAGCTCTATGTCAAGGGCGCGGGCTGGGACACGCTGGCGGCGCTGCGCCTGTGTGCCGATCTGCAGCTCGGGGCCGCGACCGCCTTTGGGCTGGGCTATTACCGCTTGCACGAAACCTCCGTACCCTACTTTGCGACCGGCTTTCCCGATGCGGGGGCGCTGCGCGCGGCGGTCGAGCAGGTCATGGAGCGCTATGACGACGCCCTGCCTCTCCTGTCTGCTCAGACCGACATGCTGTTCAGCGCCGGAGATCGCCGCCGAGCTCGCTTCGGGCTACCGGCCCGTGAGCGCCTGATCGAGAAGCCCGCGCTCAAGGATCTGGTGGTGCAGCAGTACCTCAACCGGCGGCTCGCACCGGTCCTCGATCGCATGTTCGAGCCCGAGTCCCTAGGCTACCGCAAGGGCTACTCGCGCGAGCATGCCGCCCTGCGCACCACTCAATGACCTCGATGGCGGGTTCGCCCGCGAGCGCGAAATTGCGCTCGCCCTCCGCAAGATAGTCACGCAGCGCCGCGAGCCAGCGGCCGGCAGCGTCCAGATCCGCCCGCGGGAACACCAGCTCCAGGGCATAACGCTGACCTTCCGCCAGGCGCAGGCGCCGGCAGTCGCGATTTAATTCGGCAGGGCTCAGATTGTCGAAGTCGATGTGAAACCAGAGCTTCCCGGGCTTGATCGGCTCGCAGCGTAGTTTCTGATCCTTGTGCTTGTAAGGCAACGCCGTTTGATAAGGGATCTCGAGCACGCCATTGTTGTGAGGATGGTGCAGATAGAATTTCCGTCCGTTTGGGCGCATGCGCTCGCGCACGGCCGGCTTATTCAGCGACGGTTTCGACAGGTAGCTGTGCTCCTTCGCATCGCCTTCCAAGTGTAAGTACAAGGCCGGGCATGGCGGTTTCGGGCTTGCCAGGATCTTGAGCGGAGCGGCTTCGAATCGGAGTGCGTTTTCTGGCTCTTCCAAATCGAACTGGGCATCGGAGAAGCGCAGGCGCGAGGCGAGGCAGCGGGCCTGCTCGCCCCTCTCTTCCTCCACCGCGCCGAGCAGTCGTTGGGCCGGCGTGAGATCGGTTCTCTCCCCGTGCCAGGGTAGGAGATCGCGACCAATCCCATTGTTCCTGCCTAAGGCGTAGAACAGATTCCAAGCGCTCGGTTGCACCGCCTCACGCCAAATGGCAGAGAAGCTGAGCTCCGTGACCACGAGATCTCCGTTTAGATAGTCGATGTCGAAGAAAACCAGCATCTTATCCAGAGGCCGCCATTCACCCTGCGCGTTGGGCGGCGGATAATCTTTGGGAAAGATCGGGAAATCCTCGTTACTATCGCGCCAGCGCTCTTCAATCACCCTCTTGAAATTGTCAAGCACCGGATCGGGCACGGATAAAGCTCGCCTTTCCTTTCGGGCACGAACAAGGCGTATTTCTTTCTCCTGAGCGGGCCGCTAGGGCGGCCAGACAGCTCCAGGATCTGGAGATAACCGGGCAGGTAACCCAGACCGCCATTCTTACGAATATCCGTGAGATTTCGGACAGACAGATAGCAATTCCGGCTCCGGTCGTGGATTACCGGATCGACCTTGATCTCTTCGGTCACAGTTCCGGTCAGTGTACCGGAGAGCAGCGCATGAAAGCGCTGGCCCTCCCCCGGCCCCGAACATTCCCCCGCGCAGGATTCCAGTAGCGAGCAGTACTCAACGGTTTCGCCTGAGGTGTCGTAGCCCGGCACATAGGCCGGCAAGCACTCCTCCAGAGGCACGCCTTCGAAGACTTGCACCCATTTTGTATCGAACACGAACACGCTGTTGCCGGACTCGATGGGCAGGGTCAAAGGCAAGATATCGAAGGTGGCTCCCGATTTCCGCAACATGCCGACTGCACTTATGGCGTCCTCACCGCGCTTGCGGACCGAATAGCGCTGGTCCTCAAGCACGCGCAAGGCCGACTGGCTGAGCGTCTCGATGAGGCTCCCAATCATGCCCCGCAGACTATTGCCCGGGATCGCGCTCCGGCGGTTCCATTTGTAGGGATGAAGCCGGCTTTTCGTTTGTATGCGCCGCGCCGACGAAGGTGGGGGTCTCCAAGCGCAGCTTGCAAACGATACGCCCCGAATGCATCTCCGGCATCCAGAGATCGTGGCGAGCCGCCGGGTCCACTGCGCCTTGCTTGATCGCTTCGTATGATGTCTTCTGCTGATCGCCGTTGATCCTGCCGGTCGTGGGGATGAATTGATAGGGAAGATAGAACTTACTCATGGCTCTGCTCCTGATCTTTTATCTTTTCCGCGGGAGCGTCGAGCTCGGCGTGCAATTCCTTGATCCACTCATGCGCATTCCATGCGGTGTGGCTACTTGCGCGACTTTTGAGAAAAGACTGTAGCTCGCTCCAGGTCTTAACCAAGCTATCACCCCATGTTAATGGGTGTAGGTCTGATACTGAGGTCCGTCAATGGGTTTGTCGATGAGGAAAGAGAACGACATTTTCCGGGATCTCGACGGTGCCTTTATAAGCCGGCACCGGGCGGTGCTTTTCTG
>JBOHHR010000231.1:0-5297 GCA_050725475.1 Gammaproteobacteria bacterium
ACGGAGATGGGGTTCGCCGGTTATTTCTTGATCGTGGCGGATTTCATTCATTGGGCTAAGGAGCATGGGATCCCGGTCGGTCCGGGGCGCGGCTCGGGCGCCGGTTCTTTGGTTGCCCATGCGCTCGGGATCACCGAGTTGGATCCGATTGCTTACGACCTGCTGTTTGAGCGCTTTTTGAATCCCGAACGGGTATCGATGCCGGATTTCGACATCGACTTTTGCATGGAACGCCGTGACGAGGTGATCCACTATGTCATACAGCGGTACGGTAGGGATCGGGTCTCGCAAATCATCACCCATGGAACCATGGCGGCCAAAGCCGTCATTCGGGATGTGGGTCGTGTGCTGGGATATGCGTATGGTTTCGTGGATCAGATCGCCAAGCTGATCCCCTTTGATCTGAATATGACCCTGGAGCGTGCTCTGGCGGAGGAAGCCGTCCTGCGCGAGCGCTACGCCAAAGAGGGCGAAGTGCGGGATCTGATCGATCTGGCCCGCAAACTCGAGGGGCTCACGCGCAACGTGGGGAGGCATGCCGGAGGGGTGGTGATCGCCCCGCGACCGCTGATGGACTTCATGCCGCTTTATTGCGAACAAGGAAGCGGGACCTCGATAACCCAATTCGACATGGAGGCCGTCGAAGCCATCGGCCTGATCAAATTTGACTTTCTCGGCTTGCGCACCTTGACCATCATCGATTGGGCGATACGCGAGGTCAATCGCACGCGGGAACCCCGAGGCGAGGAGCCGATCGATATTCGCCATATTCCCCTGGATGAGCGCAAGACCTTCGAGCTTATCCGTAGCGGAGAGACCACGGCGGTGTTCCAGCTCGAATCTCGCGGTATGAAAGAGCTGGTCAAACGGCTCAAGCCGGATGTGTTCGAGGAGTTGATCGCACTGGTGGCGCTGTTCAGACCCGGTCCCCTGCAATCCGGCATGGTCGAGGATTTCATTGAGCGCAAACACGGCAAAGCGCGGTTGCGCTACTCTCACCCGAGCTTAGAGCCGATCCTGAAACCCACTTATGGAGTCATCCTCTATCAGGAACAGGTGATGCAAATCGCGCGAGTGTTAGCGGGCTACACCTTAGGGGCCGCCGATCTCCTGCGCCGCGCCATGGGGAAGAAGAAACCCGAAGAGATGGCGAAACAAAGACAGGTGTTTATCGACGGCGCGACTCAGCGCGGCGTGGACAAAGAACTCGCGGCAGGCATTTTCGACCTGATGGAAAAGTTTGCCGGTTACGGATTCAATAAATCACACTCGGCCGCCTATGCTTTGGTTGCCTACCAAACGGCGTGGCTAAAGGCGCATTATCCGTCCGCTTTTATGGCCGCGGTGCTCTCCTCCGACATGGATAACACCGATAAGGTCGTCAGCTCCATCGAAGAGTGCCGGCGGATGGCGATCGCGGTATCACCACCCGACATCAACACCGGCGGATCGCGCTTTACCGTGAACGATGAGCATGGCATCCGTTACGGCTTGGCCGCCATTAAGGGGGTAGGCACGCAAGCGAGCGAGGCCCTTGTGGCCGGGCGTATTCAGGGCGTGTATCGAAACCTGCTGGATTTCTGCCGGCGCATCGATCTCAGAAAGGTCAACCGCAGGGCTGTCGAGGCTCTGATACGCGCTGGTGCGCTGGACTGTTTGGGGCAAAGGCGGGGGGCGCTGATGGCGTCCTTGCCTGAAGTGCTGCGGGCGGTCGAGCAGGAAGCGGCCAGCCAAAATACCGGACAGGTTGACTTGTTCGGGCCAGTGGCGGTCGAAGAACGCTCCCCTAGCGTGGTCGCGATGTCGGCCACCCATCGGGAATGGGGCGAGGAGCAGCGCTTGGCGGCAGAGAAAGAAGTGCTGGGGCTTTATCTCTCGGGGCATCCCATAACCCGGTACGTGGCAGAGCTGTCCAAGCTTGTCAGCTCGTCGCTCATCGCCCTCACTCCCGGTGCGCGGCGGGTAGCGGGGCTGATCACGCAGCTTCGAAACAACAAAGGTCGTCGCGGGAGGATCGTGGTTGCCACCCTGGACGATAATACAGCCCGAGTTGAGATCGTCGTTTTCGAGGAAGTGCTGGGAAAGTCAGAGGCCGCATTGCGCAAAGATCAATTGGTCGTGGTCGAGGGAACCTGTGCCTTCGATGACTTCAACGATGCGCTGAACATCACCGCGGATTCGATCCTGGATCTGGACGCGGCGAGGTGCAAGTTCGCCAAAGAACTGGTGATCCGCGCCGAGTCTCGGACCCTGACACGAGAGGCGCTTGAGGGCCTAAAAGAATCCCTGGAGCCCTACTGCGGAGGTCCCTGCCCGGTCACCGTGGCCTACAGCGACGGTTGCGCCAGCGCCAAGCTCCGTTTGGGTCAGGATTGGTGCGTGCGCTTGAGCGAGGTCCTGATCGAGCGACTACAGCGCTCGTTTGGAGGCTCCAGCGTGAGTATTGAATACTGACCGGGCACCTTACCCAGCTAGGGAACACCAAGTAGTCAATTGGCAAAGGGGCAATGCCCTGGAGTCGCAGAGATTATAGGTCATTATGAGTATTCAATTGACGAAATGGGGCAACGCCCTAGGCGTTCGCATTCCTGCATTCGTGGCAAAAAAGGCCCACCTAAAGCCTGGTGATCTGGTCGATTTCGAGCTACTTGATTCAGGCGAAATCATGTTGAAGCCGGTGCGCAAACAACGGCTCACCCTGGAACAGCGAGTGGCGGAAATAACCGATGATAACCGCCACGATGAAACCGACTGGGGCGATATGGAAGGGCAGGAAACATGGTAAAAGCGGACTATTGCCCTGACCGAAGCGATCTGATCTGGCTCCATTTCAGCCCACAGGCCGGCAGGGAGCAAGCGGGCCGCCGTCCGGCTTTGGTCTTGACCAAACGCAGCTAGGTTTGCCGTGCGCTGTCGAGTAGATCCGGCTGTTGCTTAAGCCCGGCGGTTAGGGTGCTTTCCTTCTCTATGGCATAGCGTGCGGCCATCGGTACTGTGCCGATAATTACAGGGCACGGTGGATTAGGCGCTACCGCCCCCCAGAGAGAGGCCGCCCGGACGCTGTTCGTGTCCAGAGAAACGACGGCTCAGAGTTTCATCAGCTAGAGTTTGTTATATGGATACCTTAAGCAAACTCCATTTCTGGGCCAAGACCACACCGGAGGGGCAGCCCGGTATCAGTGTGTTCCATCACACGCTCAATGTCGGTCAGGTAGCCCTCCAAATTGCAAAAGCCAAAGAAACGACGCTCCAGCTTTTTAAGCTACGTCCTGAAACCGTCGCCGCGCTGGCGGCCCTGCATGACATCGGCAAGATCTCCCAAGGTTTCCAATCCAAATGCCTTGCGTGGCTGGATCAAAACGGCCTGAGGCAGGATAGCGACAAGCAACGCTGGCAGAACTTGGAACAAGATCATTCCAAGGTCAGCCAGTACACCGTGCAGAATCTTTTGAATCAATATGTGGATCGGAAGAGCGCCATGTACTGGGCGGTAGCGCCCGGTGCACATCATGGCCGTTTACATAAGCCAGGCGATCGCGGTTTGCAAACCGCTCCCGGCATGAAGAACGACGAATGGGAACAGGTCCGCCAACGGGTGGCCATGCAACTCATCGAAAGCCTCGGCGCTTTGCCTCAAACCGAGATCAGCAAGAACTCACCGCATTTGTGGTGGCTGGCCGGTTTGATTTCAGTCGCCGATTGGATCGGCTCGGACGAGTCCTTTTTTCCAGTAGATCGGAACCTTGAAGCAGACGAGAGTCGCCGACGGGCCGGCCACGCCGTGGAAACCATCGGCTTTGGAATACCTGAGATCCGCTGCGGGTTGACCTTCGAGCAACTGTTTCCATTCCCGCCGAACGATTTGCAGCGTCAGGCCATGGATGTGATCACCGAGCCGGGCATCTACGTCATTGAAGCTCCTATGGGGATGGGTAAGACCGAGGCAGCCTTGGCCTGTGCATACCGCTTAATGAGCGAACGTAAAGCGAACGGCATCTATTTCGCACTGCCCACACAGGTCACCAGCAATCGCATCCATCTGCGCGTCGATAAATTCATCAGGAAGATTGCCCCGGACAGTCCCGCCACCCGGCTGGCTCACGCCAATGCCTGGTTGCTGGAAAACCTATGGCAGTCCAATCCTTCCGCGACTGAGCCCAGCGAATGCGTCGACGGGGATGCGCGCGCCGGGCGGGACTGGTTCGCATCCAGCAAGCGGGCGATCATCGCACCGTTCGGCGTGGGTACGGCGGATCAAGCTTTACTCGGCGTGGTGGCGGCTAAGCATTTCTTCGTGCGTCGATTCGGCCTCGCGGGCAAGGTGGTGATCCTGGACGAGATCCATTCCTATGATTTCTATACCGGCACGCTGATCCAGATATTGTGCGAAACGCTCCTAGCCCTGGGCTGCACGGTGATCCTGTTGTCCGCCACGTTAACGCCGAAGAGACGCGCAGCGTTTTTGGGTGAACCCGAACTGGATCCCGACGCACCCACACCTTACCCCTTGATAACCGGCAGAAGCAGCGGAGGTGTGTTCCTTACACCACGCCCCGCGCAGCCGACCGAAGCCAAGACCGTGCATGTCTCGTTCGTGGAATCATCAGAGGCATTACGGCAAGCCTGGGAAAAAGCTTGTGCTGGCGCCTGTGTCTTGTGGATTTGCGATACGGTCAACCAGGCCCAGAATACCTATCGGCGTTTCCAAGCCTTGGAAGCGGAACGGGGGACGGGAAGCAATCCGGCCTTGGGGCTGCTGCATTCTCGTTTTCCGTATTTCCGCCGGGAAGAACTGGAAACGTACTGGATGGAGGTCTTGAGCGCAGACGGTGAAACCAAAGGAATACGCCCAACGGGATGCTTACTGGTTTCGACTCAGGTGGTAGAGCAAAGCGTGGATCTGGATGCCGATCTCTTGATTACCGAATTAGCTCCCACAGACATGCTCTTGCAACGGATGGGAAGGCTTTGGCGGCACCCGCGCTCAGACCGTCCGGTGGACCGCGCGGAATGCTGGATCTTACGGGAATCAGCTTCTTTAGATGATTTGCGCAGCATGGGAGAGAAGAAGATCGTCGAGACGCTGGGCCCGAAAGCCTGGGTTTACGCGCCCTATGTGCTGCTGCGTTCGCTGGAGGTGTGGTCAAACTCAGGTGTGTTCGAGATCCCTATGAGCATTCGTAGGTTGCTGGAATCGACCTATGCCGAACGGGATACGGAACCCAAAGGTTGGCAGGCGCTGAAGGAAAAAATTTTAGGAGATGAATTCGCCAAGAAAAAAACCGCGGAGATGAATA
>JBOHHR010000232.1:0-10680 GCA_050725475.1 Gammaproteobacteria bacterium
TCGCCAATCCTTCTCGCAGCAAAGGTGCTACTGAGGCGGTCCGTTCCAGCTCCTCGGGTGTCCGCGGCAATAGCGTCACATCATTCAATTCGAAATCCAAGACCGCGATGCGTGTCTCCGCGGATCCGATCCAGAAACACTAAACAGGGTAAACAAACCAAGAATAATCCATGCCAAGTATTTCCCATTTTTCATAGGCGCCAGCGCCCCGTTCAGACTGTGCGCGCCCGAATTGTCGACCAATATCAATGCCGCCGAAGCGCATGCGTGATACCCCCAAGGGCATCAGTAGAGGTATGTTCAGCTGGCGGCAAGGCCCGCGATGCTGGGGCGCGAATCAAACTATATCGCCCACCCTTGCGCCAGGCGAAGCCTGGGAGAGGAGGATTTTTAGATGAAAGTCTAGAGTGAAACTTCTCGTTGAGGTCCAGAGGGTTCGACTCCCTCCCGGCAAGGGCTAACCACCCACGGGAAGCGAGCCTTGCATGGAGTGTGGTAACGCACCTCGTGAAGCGTAGGCAGCCGCTACCGAAGCCGCGTGATTGAGTCCCGAAATTGATTTGAACGCTGGGGCCTTCAGTTGGGTGACCTGGGGGCAGCACTAACGCGACCGTTAAGGTGAGGGGGCGTTGGCCTGGCCGGGATCGGAGAGCGGGGCAAAAGGTAGAGGATGGATCCCTCAGGAACCTGGGAGATCCTGTGTTCGAGCAGTGATATGATAGCCAGTGGTACCGGGCTGGAGCGGGACCAGGCCTTGGCGGAGGTCTCCTGAGCCAGGGAGCGAACCTAGGAGACAAACACTGGAGCGGGGAAGCGAATCCATAAGCGACTCCGTATTCGACGCAGGAAGTCTTAGTGCCTTCATAGTACTGAGGACCGCGGGGAACGCTGTTCAGGCGGACCCGGTCGAGGAAAGCGGGGCACCGTTGTTACAGAATCGCTCTTGAGAAACACGGAGGGTGCTTTGAAACCTGAAAGCGTGTCAACGAAACAGGAGCGAATAGCCATGCTGGCGAGGGTAAACCCGGCGATGGCGTTCACCTCGTTGAACCAGAGACTTAGAGCCGGCTCAGCAGCTCCGCCTTCTTGGTGGCGAACTCCTCGTCGCTAAGAATCCCCTTGTCGCGCAGGTCGGCGAGCTTCTCGATGGTAGCCAACACGTCCTCCTCGCGGGCGATCGACTTAGCGCTGAACGAGGGGCCCTCCTGTGCCGGCGATGGCGCCCACGCCGCTGGCACCGGCTGCTGCGGCACGCCGTCGATCGAGATGACCGGCAGGCTGGCCACGTCGATCAGCCCGTACTGGCTGGAGAAGCTCAGCGAGCCGCCGTGGGACTGTTGCTGCGAGAAGCCGCTGATCTGGTGATCGAGCGTGTCGTAAACCGTCACCCGGCCGTTGACCTCGATCGCCAGCCGGCGCGCCGGCGCGAAATAGGCGTAGCGCACGGCGTTCTGCGCGCCGGTACTGGTCGGCCAGCGCAGATCGCCCGGCCACCAGTCGCCGGAGGTACCCGGGGCGGGCGGCACGAACAGGCTCACCGGTCCGACCGGCCCGGTGTTGTTCTGCTCTTGCTGGCTACCGCCGTAGCCGCCGCCCTGCTGTTGCTGCTGGCCACCCCCGACGTTGACCTGCTGCCGATTGCCCTGGCTCTGCGACTGGAAGCTGCCGCTGCGGATCAAGTCGGGCTGGTTCGCCACCAAGCCGGAAAGCTCGACACAGAGCCCAGCGATCCGGCCTTTCAGGTAGTTGTTAAACATGTCGGACACCATGATCATGCCGCCCTGCATCCACTGGCCGGAGCCACCGAATTCGGGGTGATTGAACTGGGCCGCCCTGCCGTTACCGTTGATTACGGATTCCAGCATGCTCATCACGGCATTCGGGCTGAAACCGTATCGCCGGGCGAGATCGTTCATTACTTGCTGTCCGGCGGAGGAGAGTTGTCGCATGGTGATGTACTCGTGTTTCGTCCGGATGATACCGGTATCGCAACGCCACTTGTTCGGTGCCGGACGGGGCAATAAGAGTGAGGGATGGTGGGCAATCAGTCTACGCCACTGCAATCAGGTTCGGCAACTTGATTGGGAGATGGTTCACTCCCGCCCTCTAAGGTGGTCGACGATTCCAAAAGGGAACATTCGGAGTGGGAAGGCGTTTACCGGCTCACCCGCTGGTCGAGCTAACGTTCTGCCTCATAGCGGTTAGGCGCCGAGACTTCGCAAGGACCGAGCAAGATTCGCACGTGCCCTCCCCTCAAGTGTCTTCCGAAAGTGCTCCGTCGTATAGAGAAGATGGCGATCCTGAAATTCGCGTAAGACCCTACCGCGGGCGTCGCGGTAGGCGTCCTCGGGTACCCACGAATATTCATGCCGAATCTGCCTCTCGTACTCATCAAATCGATCAGGTGCCGTGCCAAGGATGGATAGATCGATGTCGATCAGGAGCGCTTGATCTGGAGTAGCAGGCGTGGAGTGGTGCTTCGTGGTCAAGATGAGATCGCGCACGTTCGGAATCACCTGTTGCGGAACGGCGGCCCTTTCGAGGGAGTCCGCGGCCCAAGCTGCTGAGAGGTTCTCGTTGTCGTGGCGTTGAGTATCGTAGATCGCATCGTGGAACCACAGAGCGATCTCCAACTCTCCGCGGTGGTCCGGTTCCGAAGGGTAGCTGGCCAGCTGTTGGAAGCACTCGCGGATGTGATTCAGCGTGTGGTAGGCGCGATGGCCTTCGCTGTAACGCTCACAGAGGCGCAGGAAAAGATCGGCGTCCGGTGGATCGGCTTCCAGCGCGCGCCACGATGCTAACCAGAGCTCAAGGGTCGACATGTCTCAGCGGCACGAAGTCTCGTTCTCCTCTCCCTCCGCTCCGCGGGGGTGTGACCCGCCAGATTACTGGCACGTTATCCAGATTGGCCACCGAAGCCCCTCACGCATCCAGCCGGCGCGAAACGCCGTGCCATCTATTAAAAGAATTTGCAAATCTTTCGTCATGCACACCTAGCTAGGGACGTCTGACCCGACTTGTCTTGCGTGTAGTTGCGCAAAGAGTTATACCCTGCAAAGGGATCCGTGACGTTACGCCTTACACACAACAACTCGTTCCGCAAGGGGGCGACAGGTCATGATCGACTATGATTCGCTACAATAGTCCACGATAAATACTATAATACGCGCGCAGCTGGTGATGCGGCGTCTCGGATTTAATACAATAAAAATAATAACACCTGGTTTCAGTTATGCCTTCTGATCGGTGATCCCCCTCCGCGACGATAATCCCACGACCATTCCTCCCATTGTGACGGTTGCCTTTATTGTCGCCTGCGTCCTGGTTTTTCTATGGCAGGTCTCGCAAGGAGCGGATGGTTTCGGTCGGATCTTGTACAGCCTTGGGGTCGTCCCTATTGCGCTGTTGAGCGAGGCCCAACTCCCCCCCGAATTGGTGCTCGTACCCGAAAAGCTTACGGTCCTAACCTCGATGTTCCTCCACGGTAGCTGGATGCACCTCATCGGCAACATGCTCTACCTCTGGATCTTCGGCAACAACGTGGAGGACAGCATGGGGCACCGCCGATTTACGGCGTTTTACCTGCTTTCCGGCATCGCCGCCGCCTTAGCTCAGGCGCTCGCAAATCCAAGCTCCGAGGTGCCCATGACTGGAGCGAGCGGCGCGATCTCCGGAGTGCTGGGCGCCTATCTTCTCCTCTACCCCCGCGCCCAGGTGCTTGTCCTTCTGCCGATGGGGATGTTCTCCCAAACGATCCATCTGCCCGCCTTGTGGGTCCTGGGATTCTGGTTCGTGTTTCAGATCCTCAATTCGGCGACAATGGGCGAAGCGCAGAGTGGTGTGGCGTGGTTAGCGCATATTGGAGGGTTTATCGCTGGAATGGCGTTGATCCCCTTTTTCAAATACCGCCACGTGCCGTTTTTTCATCGACCTCACCGCTACTAGCGAGTGGGACGAAAGCCAAAGGCGCCAGTGCTAAGAACCGCTTTGCTGTTTGTCGCCACCCCAGTCGCGTAGATTGTTGGCTCGCACTGATAAGCCGGTGAGGTAAAAAGGCCAAGGAAAGGCCTCGGGGTTGTTCCAAGAGCAAGAGCGGTGCGGATCCATTGCCTAGACGAGACCGCGAAGCCCCACACGCTTGAACTACGCGGCTGGCCGGCGCGTATTGTCCAGCACGAAGTCGATCACCTGAACGGTTCGCTCTGTATAGACCATACGATCCTCCGATCTCTCTGCACCAAAGAAAACTACAAAAACCGTTTCAAGTGGAGGTGCTTCGGCCAGTTGATCACGCCATTGCCACCGGCGTTTATCCCGACATGCGCGAGCATGGCTGGCAAACCATGCTACCGCAGGATATGTAGATCCTGGCTTCGAAGGAACTCTGACCTTCGAGCCAATAAATGCGGGGTCCCTTCCCTTTCGCATTTTGCCCGGTCTTCGCATCGCTCAGTTATGTTTTTTTAAGCTTCAAGAAGTGGAGGTCGCAGTGTCCAGACGCGATTCTACGCGAATATTTGGACATCGATCTGAAACGTCGTCTTTCGTATGTAGAGGTCCTCAACGGGGGTGCCTAACCCGCCCACGCCTCCCCATTTGCCAAGGACGTTTCCGGTATGATGTTGGGCAGGTATATAGGTATAGGCTGCAGTTTTATATCCAGAGTTCCAGGCTTGATGGCCTGCGGCCATCAAGCGATCCGCTTTCATGTTGTTGTCCGAGATCGTGAGCACCTCAGAGCGTGTTGCTGCGACCCAGAAGCGGCTGGAGAAGATTGGGCTGCTCGCCGAGTGTATTCGGCGTCTGCCGCGGGATGAGATGGAGATCGGCGTCCGCTATGTCGCGGGCCGTCTGCCGCAAGGTCGCATCGGCGTCGGCTATGCCATTGTACAGGAGGCGCTCAAAACTCCGGCGGCTAGCGGGCCAACGCTGAGTCTGGAGGACGTGGACATCGCCTTCACTCGGCTTGTAAACACGACCGGCAAGGGCTCTGTGGGCGAGCGGCGCACACAATTGAGCAAACTTTTTTCGCGAGCCACTCGTCCGAGGCGATGCGTGCGGAACTGCCGCTTGGCGCGTTCTTTTTCGACTGCCTGCACCTCGACGGCCAGGACTTGATCAATGAGCCAGCCGCGTCCCGCTTCACAGCAATGGAACAGATGCTGCCCCAAGGACTGGTGATCCCGCGCCTGGTTACCGCCGATCCGGAAGCAGCAGAGGCATTCCTGCGCAAGGCGCTGGGAAGCGGCCACGAGGGTGTGATGGCCAAGTCCCTTGATGCGCGCTATGAGGCGGGTAGGCGCGGTGCGACGTGGCTCAAGATCAAGCGCGCTTACACGCTCGACTTCGTTGTGCTGGCTGCCGAGTGGGGGAGTGGCCGCAGGCGCGGCTGGCGCAGCAACCTGCATCTCGGCGCGCGTGATCGAGCAAGCGGCGGCTTCGTCATGCTGGGCAAGACCTTCAAGGGCCTGACTGACGCCATGCTCGAGTGGCAGACGCAGAAACTCCAGAAGCTAGCAGTTGAGCGCGATGCCTACACGGTGTATGTGCGTCCCGAACTTGTCGTCGAGGTCGCCTTTAACGACATCCAGGCAAGCCCCCATTACCCCGGAGGGCTTGCGCTGCGTTTTGCGCGAGTCAAGCGCTACCGCCCGGACAAGAGTGCACAGGAGACGGACACTATCGATACCGTCCGCAGCCTATATACCCACACCGCATATGAGCCTGAGGTGGCTTCTTCGTAGTGGCCGGATGAAAATCCCCCCGCCGTTTGCCGCCTCAGGTAGAAGCACGCGCTAGCCACAGATGTCGAACGCCTGTCTGCGTTCGGGCCGCGTGCAAAGGGGCGGGTCACAACCATGGGTTTGTCGAAACCTGGTTGTGTGAGTTCGGCACCATTGAGCAGGGAGGGATGTTGGAGAACATCGCGTTCCGCATTTCGCCGCCCACCAGAATCCACCGTCTTGATCTGGGATTTTGTCAGGAGTTGTACTGCCCCGACATATTCAGCCCGATTCGGCGGGAACACCAGCGACGCTCACACGATCGCGCGAACGGTATTAGAATTGCCCTATGACAGGAGCGTTGGTCTGCTGGAAATGCGGGGCATCGATCTCCGATCAACCGCTACCACTGTCGCGCGTGGCGGAGTGCCGCAGCTGCGGTGCCGATCTGCACGTCTGCAGGATGTGCGAGTTTTACGACCCACGGAGGTACCATCAAAATGTAATGGAATGGACCCGTCCCTCTTCTTTAGCGGCCTTGGATGGGCCAGTATGGATGAACCATGGCAACCCTCATGCAAGCGATCGCTGCCCAAGCTCGTGTGGTCGCGGATCCGCTCAAAGATCTCGTCGAATTCGGCTTCGCTGTTAGAGCCAGTGAAGGTAGACTTTTGGGGGCCCGATGACGCTACCCGGCGCTAATGTTGTCTCGCTCGATCGCGATCCAGTCGTCCGGAAACGCTTCGAACGCGAGCGAACAGTAGGGGCCTCAGCCGAGGGCACGATCAGGTACACATCGTCCCGCGCATTGCTCCAGCGGACGTCCTGGACATCGGAGCGCTTCTCAATCGGCTCGAAGCGTTCGAACACTGACTTGAGGCCTGGGTGCGTTTCGACTTCACCCTTCCAAAACCATCGGACCTCGAGACGCGTGTTTGACACCCGATACGTTCAGTTGTATCTTCGCTCCTGAAGAAAAAGAGCTTTTAAAATTCTTACTGTCCATTCGGATCGACTTCTGTAGGGGTCTGAAATGACTCGAGCATCTCAAACGCCGGTCAGGAAGCGCGTTGGCCGCCCTCTGGTCATCGGCGTAGCCGTCGCGCTGGGTGTCTGCGCAGGATGCACGACCCAACCGAGTGACGAAGTCACCTACACGGCCAAGCCCCAGCCGCCCTATTCCAGTGACCGGTACTCCTCCACCCGGCTGATTCTCGAGCGGAAGGAAAGCGGATTCGAGGTCGTGTCGAGTAGCCCGTCGTTCGGCGGCGTCACGCAGCCGACCGTGGCCGAAGCCTTGCCGGAGATTTTAGAAGGCAAGCAGCGGCTGTATGAGTACACCGTACGCGACCGCGACGGCGCGCTTGTGGCGCAGGGCTACTTCATCGTTCCGCTGACGGCCAGGGCCACCTTCACCGAAGCAGACGACGAGGAAAAGATTCACCACGTCGATCTCGACGATCCGAGCTCGATCGTCAGGGTCGCCATTCCATTCGTGGCGGACTCCGCGACCGTCGGGTTTCGGACGATGGTGCCAGACCAGAACCGTCGCTACGAAGATTGGGCGAAGGAAAGTGCGGGCTCGATCACGATCGAACCATCGTCGGTCGAGCCGCGACAGAGGGAGGAATCGCCTTGACTGCCAGACTCTCGGGCGCCGCCCTCGGTCTGGCCCTGACCATCCTCCCGCTGCCGGCCGTCGGCGACGGCGGTGTCGCGCTCGGCGTGACGACGCTGCTGCAGAGCGGCGATCCGGCCGACAAAGTGGACCTCACGTTCATCGGCGACGGATTCACCAGGGATCAGCAGGCCAAGTTCGACCAGAAAGTCGACGAGATCGTCCAGAAACTGATGCGGACTCATCCGTTCTTCGCACTGCGCAGTGCGTTCAACATCCACCGCGTCAAGGTCGCATCACCGGAGTCCGGCACGGACAAGTTCGCGAAATGCGGCGACGAAGCCATCCAGGACAACGACGAGCTCAAGGAGACGGCGCTCGACACAGGCTTCTGTGCCGGTGGCACCGGCACCGTCAACCGCTGTGTGCTGAGCTCGGATACCACCGAAGTATTTGCGTTTGCGGCTGCGTCCCCTGACGACGAGCGCATCATCGTACTGGTCAACGAATCGCAGCGGGGCGGCTGCGCGAGCGGCGGCATCGGTTATCTCACGCTCAGCTCGGATTTCGCCGACGTATTCGTTCATGAGCTCGGTCATTCGCTGTTCGGCCTGGCCGACGAGTACGAGTACTGCGAGGAAGGCACGTACACGGGCGCCGAGCCGGGAGCCGTGAACATCACCACGCGGACGACCCGCGAGACCCTGGTCAAGTGGAACGACCTGATCCTCGAGTCGACGCCCGTGCCGACCGAGGACGGCCAGGACTGCGACGCGGAGAACGGTACGGCGGCGGACTTTCCGGTCGACCTTATCGGCGCCTACGAGGGCGCGTTCTACCGCCGCTGCAGCATCTACCGTCCGCAGCCCGACTGCATGATGCGGCACAGCGGTCACGCGTTCTGTTCCGTCTGCCGGCGCAAGATCATCCGCGACCTGGTCGACAACCTAAACACCGACCAGAGCGTGCGATTGACCAACCTCCTGATTCGGGACGACCACGACCCGTGGCCGAAAGGCAGCGGAGAGATCTACATCGACTACACGCTGGAAACCGGCCTGGAGATCCAAGCAGGCAAGATACCGAGCAGCGGCGACTTCAGCATGGACTCAGGCGACTCGCGCGACCTGCAGCACACGCTCGGTCTGCTGCGCACCGAAGGCCCCGGAGGCGCCCCGAACACTGTCGAGATCCGCGTCCGCGAGGATGACACGTTCGACGATGACGAGGTCAACAACGATCACGACCATACCTTCGGCGGAGCCGGCCCGTTCGAGGTCGACGAGGAGGACTGGCGGCTGCGCGGCGAAGTGCTGGATGCTTCGCTGGTCGCGCTGTTCGACGCCGTCGGCATCAAGGACGACCACGAACCCGGAATTGCCGGCGATGCCGATGTCTATGTGAACTACACCGTCACAAACGGCACCCACGAGGTCACCGGCCGCTGGCCGGCGAGCGGCGACACCGGCATCGCTCAGGGGGAGGGTCGTTCCACCGGCGTGTTCATGGCGGCGCTGCCTGAGCCTGCCGAAGGCCAGTCCCTGCGGCTGACCTTCCTGGTGCGCGACGCAGACGGCTGGTTCACCGGATCCGACGACACCATCGGCGAGGATACGTTCGAATTCACGGCGGCTGAGCAGTTCGGCACCCAGCAGGTGACCCACCAGCGGGAGGGCGACGACTATCGCGTGACGTTCAGCGTGTTCCGGGCGACGCAGCCGCCGGGCGCATTCCGCGGTCCCGACCTGGTCCCCGAGTCGCTCGGCGGCGACACCAGTCCGCTCGGATTCTGTCGCAGAGGCGATGCCGGCCTGACCGTCAGAGTACGCAATCAGGGGAACCAGCCGGCGTTCGTGCCCACGACGACTCGGGTCCAGTTCTCGAGCGGCGAACAGACTGCAACGACACCGCCCTTGCCGAACGGTGCCGCCGCGGATGTCACGGTTCCGATTCCGACCGGTTGCTTCGATCCCGACTGCGCCTTCACGATCCGCGTGGACGCCGACGATGCCGTCGAGGAACCGAGGCACGACCCGACGGACACGTCTCACGAGCATAACAATGTCGCAGTGGGGAGGTGTCTCGGCTGATCACGCGGAGTGAGCCGTTTTCGATGGCCCGGGTCGGGAGCATTCCCTCAGGCAGGGTTGCAAGCGATCACCAGACGCCGACGGCAACCTAACAGGACGGCGCTGACGAGAACCCAAAGCGCGCCCGGATCGACGCTGCCGCCGCCCGAACCACCGCCATTCCCTGGCGGCGGTGGCGCCGGCGGCGGTGTGGTGCCGTCGATGCTCACTCCGACGTCGAACCGTATGGACCCGCCCGCATCGGCGGAATTGATCACCCCGGTGCTCCCTGAAGCACCTCACGGAGTACGTATGCGCGCCACTTCGGGATCATGGTCGCTCACCTGGTCGGCAAATTCTGCATTCACGTGTACGATATCGTATTCCACCGTCGCGTTTTGCGCGAGGTTCGGACTGATCAGTATGTGATCGAGCACTTGCGAATTGCCCTCGAACACATAGGTGTAGCGCTCCTCGGGAGGCAGGGTTTCCACGAGATCGGTGAGGCCGGCGCCTTTTAGGATGCCGAGAGTATCCGAGAACTCAAAATCATTGAGATCTCCCAGCACCACCACGTTTGCATTGGGATCCCGTGCCAGGACACTCTGTACGAAATCGCTCACCACCCTGGCTTGTTGCTGGCGCTGCACCTCCGAGGGGCGTGCAGGCGGCTGGTGATGGCCGAAGAGTGGCTGATCGCCCCCCTTGAATTGAAGTGGTTGGCAATGATAAAGAGCGGGTGGACGTCAAACAGGAATCCCCCCACGAGTGGTTTGCGACTGCGAGTAAAGGCGGGGTTCAGGGGATCGAGGCGCCCGGGACTGGCACTGAGCATTACGCCCTGTGCGCCGCTCAGTACCGTGGTAGGGCATGTGGACGAGCCGCCCGGCCGATCCACAAATCGATATTCTCGCCTGTGCGTTCGGCGGGACCTTCGCCCCTTACACGCACTGAGCCCAAACGTCAGCAGCATAACACCAAGACCTGTTGAAAGTGATTTGCAAACCCCCTCGCCACCAGCTCGCCTACAACGCCTTGCCGGTCGCGCAGGTTAAAAATACCGATTCCCGTTTTCGCCATCGGCGGGACCAAAATGCATCCCCCGCGCCGCCGCTCGCCGTCGCGGGGAAGGCAACGTCACCCCGCTTAAGCGGCGCGATCGCGCAAGCCGCGCACGAGCTCATGGTTGGCCATTACTCCCTGATACTGCCGCTCGATCAGGTTGCGAACATCACTGGGCAGGTCCTCACGCAAGGCGTCCTGGTAACGC
>JBOHHR010000233.1:0-4090 GCA_050725475.1 Gammaproteobacteria bacterium
CCTGTACTCCGGAACCGGCCAGCGCCGCGCCTCTGACCGGGATCACCGAATCTTGCGAGAGCCAATTTTCTTACCACAACCGGGTGCAGAGACTGCCGGAGGACGCGCGGGTTACCAAACCGTATACGAACACCCAGTGGCAAGCCATCGTCGCCCTCGGCGAGGCGGTGGATGCCGATCTGAAGCGCTACGACTGCCGGCTGACCATGGGGGGCGAGCCCACCTTCGTTTCCATCGACGACATGGACGGCGCACAATGGAACACCGAGGCCCTGGGCGAGCGCAAACGCGAACTGGCCGCTTCCCTGTGCCGGCGCCTGCAGGCCCGCTTTGCCCCGGGCGGCTTGCTGCATTTCGGCCAGGCCAAATGGTATCCGGGGGAGGCTCTTCCGCGTTGGGCACTGGCCTGCTTCTGGCGAACGGATGGAGAGCCGGTGTGGAACGACCCCGAGCTTGTCTCCGATGAAGCACGTCACTACGGTCATGACTTGCCTCAAGGCGAACGCTTCATTTCCGCACTGACCGAACGGCTTAAGCTGGACACCAAGGCGATTATTCCGGGTTTCGAAGATCCCTACTACTACCTCTGGCGCGAAGCCAAGCTGCCCCTCAACGAGGACCCATTCAACAGCAACCTAAGGGATCCGCTCGAGCGCAAGCGCCTGGCGCGGCTGCTCGACCGCGGGCTGGATAAGGCGACCGGCTACGTGCTTCCGATCCGCTGGCTCGAGGAGCTCGGCGCAGACGGATGGCAGACCGACCGCCCCTGGCCGATGCGCCGGGAGCGGCTTTACCTAATCCCCGGGGACTCGCCCATGGGTTTTCGGCTGCCGCTGGAGTCCTTGCCCTGGGTGCCGTTGCTTGAACGTGACCTTGTCATTGAGCGTGACCCTTTCGCGGCATACCCCCCGCTGCCGTTGCTGCGGCCGCCTTTCCGCGAGCGGCAGGAAGACCATGCGCGCGTACCCACCCACACGCCACCGGGCTATGGCCTCGTCCAGCCTGCCCCTAAAGCGGCGGACGCTCCCGCTAAAGACTATGTGCGCACGGCCTTGTGCGTCGAACCGCGCGAGGGCCGGCTTTATGTATTCATGCCTCCGCTAGAGGCCGCCGAAGCGTATCTCTGCCTGATCGCCGCAGTGGAAGCGACCGCCGCCGAGCTGAACCTTCCGCTTATCGTGGAGGGCTATCCCCCACCGCCCGATCCGCACTTGAAGCACTTCATGATCACGCCCGATCCGGGGGTCATCGAGGTCAATGTTCACCCAGCCACGGCGTGGGGCGAGGTAGTGGACATCACCACCATCCTGTACGAAGAGGCCCGCGCCACCAGGCTAGGCACCGAGAAGTTTAACCTCGACGGCCGCCATGTCGGCACCGGTGGCGGCAATCATGTGGTATTGGGCGGGCCGACTGCATCGGAAAGCCCATTCCTGCGCCGCCCCGACCTGCTGCAGCGCTTGCTCACCTACTGGCAGCATCACCCGAGTCTTTCTTACCTGTTTTCCGGGCTGTTCGTGGGTCCGACCAGCCAGGCGCCGCGCGTAGATGAGGCGCGCGACGACAGCCTGCACGAGCTCGAGATCGCGTTTCAACAGATACCACAAGGCGAGATCCCGCAGCCCTGGGTAGTGGACCGCTTGCTGCGCAATGTCCTGATTGACGTTACCGGCAATACCCATCGCAGCGAGTTTTGCATCGATAAGCTCTATTCTCCCGACGGCCCCGGCGGGCGGCGCGGGCTGGTGGAGTTCCGCGGCTTCGAAATGCCTCCCCATGGACGCATGAGCTGCGTCCAGATGCTGTTGCTGCGGGCGCTGGTAGCGCACTTCTGGCGCGTTCCCTATCGGCGTCGGCCGGCCCGCTGGGGTACAGCCCTGCACGACCGCTATGCCTTGCCACACTTCCTAGGGCTCGATTTCGAGGATGTAGTGGCGGAGCTTCAGAAAGTGGGTAACCCCTTCCAGATCGAGTGGTATTTACCCTTCTTCGAGTTCCGCTTCCCGCGCCTCGGACAGATCATGGTGCACGGAATGGAGTTGGAACTGCGCATGGCCATGGAGCCCTGGCATGTCTTGGGGGAGGAAGTGAATGCGGGGGGCATGGCACGCTATGTTGACTCCTCGGTGGAGCGACTACAGGTGATGGCGACCGGGCTGAACCTCGAACGCTATTGTGTGTCCTGCAATGGCCGGCGGGTCCCGCTGAGGCCCGCCGCAGTAGCCGGGCAGTTGGTCGCGGGCGTGCGTTACAAGGCTTGGCAACCCCCGTCCGGGCTGCACCCGCTGATCCCCGCGCACAATCCGCTCACCTTTGACCTCGTCGACATCGCGGCGGAGCGCTCCTTAGGCGGTTGCACCTATCATGTCGCCCATCCCGGCGGTCGCCACTACGACACCTTCCCGGTCAATGCGGCGGAAGCCGAAGCACGCCGTGTCGCGCGTTTCTTCGCCCACGGCCACAGCCAAGGGCAGATGCCGGTCCCGGTGGAAGAGACCCATCCTGAATATCCCTATACGCTCGATCTGCGCACCCGGGCGCCTTAAGCCTCGTCCTTGTGTTTCCCTGCGGATTCTTCCCCGATGGTCATCGAGGAGTTTGAGCGCCTTGTTCAAGCAGAGAAGGAGTGCGCCGCTGAGCTGAGGAAATTAGCGGTAGGGTGAGGTACGATATCTGGTGGGCACACCGAAGGGGCGGCCGCTAGACATCCGGTCATCCATCCAGTAGTTCGATCCAATGCCTGACGGGCACCGAAGCTGCCTGCCGCAGGTGGCCGTAACACCCGATATTCGCGGTCACGATGAGTTGCGGTTGATGCGTCTCCAAGGCCTTTATTTTTTGGTGCAGCAAGCGCATGGACAGTTCGGATTGGAGCAACGAATAAGTGCCGGCCGATCCACAACAGGTTTGCGCATCCTCTGCGGGAACGAGGGGGATTTTCAAGGCTCGCAACAGAGATTCCACCCGTCCGTGTAACCCTTGCGCATGGGTTAGCGTGCAAGGGGAGTGAAACGCCACCCGTTGAGGCGCCCACGCGGAAGGGGCTAGCCTGCTGATATCCTCGATCGAAACCACCTCGGCGATATCCTTAGCGAGCTTAGAGACGGTGTTGGCTCTTGCAGCATAATTGGGATCTCGGCGCAGCAGATCTGCATAGTCCTTGACCATAGGTGTGCAGCCGCTGGCGGTGATCACAATGGCTTCTATGCCTTGCTCAACATACGGCCACCACGCGTCGATGTTGTGACGCATGAACTGCTTGGCTTCCTCCGTCGCCGCCAGATGGTGACTGATAGCGCCACAGCAGCCTGCTTTCGGGATCCGAATCAATTCGATACCCAGCCGATCGAGCACCCGGGCCGCAGTCATGTTAATAGCCGGCGCCAGTATCGGTTGCACGCAACCATCGAGCAGCAGCATCTTGCGCTTGTGCCTGCCAGCCGGCCAGAGGCCAACGACGGCCTCCTTCGGCGTTACCATCCTGCGCAGACGATGAGGTAGTAGAGGACGCAACCAGCGCGCCAGCCTCAATACGTGTGCGACCCGCTGTGGATAAGGCACCACCCGCCGCAGCAGATAGCGCGCGGCGCGCTCTCCACGCGGCCGGCGCACCTGCTCCTCGACCACGTTGCGTCCAATATCGAGCAAACGCGAATACTGGACACCGGACGGACAGGCCGTCTCACAAGCGCGGCAGGTGAGGCAGCGATCAAGATGCTGTTGCGTTGTTTGCGTCGCGGAATGGCCTTCCAGTACCCGCTTCATCAGGTAGATCCGCCCGCGTGGTCCGTCCAGCTCGTCTCCCAATAGCTGGTAGGTGGGACAGGTCGCGGTGCAAAAACCGCAATGCACGCACGTGCGCAGGATACGCTCTGCTTCCTGTCCTTCAGGCGTCGCTTGAAAAACTTCAGCGAGCGATGTTTGCATGGCGGGTTTGCTCTATGCGCGTAGTCACAGCGCCGGATACAGCCGGCCCCGATTGAGGATCCCGTGGGGATCGAAAGCCTGTTTTAAGCGCTGGTGCAATTCTCTCATGGGAGGTGACAGCGGGGTGAAGATTTCACCGCTGCGATCCCCGCCTCGAAACAGC
>JBOHHR010000234.1:0-5516 GCA_050725475.1 Gammaproteobacteria bacterium
ACAAGCCCAGCCATGCGAGCCCCTATAGCCCCTCAAGTCGACGCTTTCTCAACGTCCTCTACATCGACGTCGAAGCGGTCCCCGATCTGGCCGAGTGCACATCGGCGCGAGCGCGAGTCGAAAACCCTGGGTTTCAGGCCCGGCTGTGGGCGCAGCGCAGCGCCGAGCTCGTGGACTACGAAGGGGTGGCAGCAACCAAGCTCCAGGTGCTCGATCTCCTGTACCGCCATTTTCGGGAGGCGCATCTGCGCGCGGGCAGCGGCCGGGGCCTGGCCTTCCGGGCCTATCAGCGAGACTCAGGCGAGGCGCTGCGCCAGCATGCGCTGTTCGAAGCCCTGCAGGAGCGCTTTCACCGAGAGGACCCGGAGGTCTGGGGCTGGCCGGCGTGGCCAGAGCCTTACCGGGATCCGGCATCAAGAGCGGTCGCGGCATTCGCGGTCGAACAGGAGAAACGGATCGAGTACTTCGAATACCTCCAATGGCAGGCCGAGCTTCAATTGGAAAGAGCCGGCCGGCGAGCGCTCGAGCTTCGGCTCGGCGTGGGCCTGTACCTCGATCTGGCGGTGGGCGTGGATGGGGGCGGCGCGGAAGCCTGGGCCGATCAGGATCTCTACGCTTTCGGTGCCCACATCGGCTGCCCGCCCGATGAGCTAAACCACAAGGGCCAGGATTGGGGACTGCCTCCGCTCCATCCGGCGAAGTTACGGGAGGCTGCCTACGCGCCCTGGATCGCCGCACTGCGCGCCAACATGCGCCACGCCGGGGCGCTGCGCATCGATCACGCGGTCGGGCTCATGCGCCTGTATTGGGTTCCCCCGCAGATGCCCCCAACGGCGGGGGCCTATGTGCATTATCCCTTCGCCGACATGCTGGGGATCCTGGCGCTCGAGAGCGTGCGCACTCAATGCCTCATCGTCGGTGAGGACCTCGGCACCATGCCGGATGAGGTCAAAGAGGCCTTAGCAGCGCTGGGGGTGCTATCTTACCGGCTCCTATACTTCGAGAAGGCACCCGATGGGTCTTTCAAACGGCCTGAGGACTACCCCGAGCAGGCACTGGTCGCCACCGGCACCCATGATCTGGCGACGCTCGCGGGGTATTGGCAGGGTTTAGACCTTAAGGTACGTGAAACTCTGGAGCTGTTCCCAACCCCCGAGGTGCGCGAGCAACAGCTCATCGGCCGGGCCGAGGATCGAGCACGACTGCTGGCGGCGCTCGAGCAGGAGGGGCTGCTGCCGCCGGAAGTCTCGGTGCATCCAGGGCAGGTGTATGAGATGACACGAGAGCTGGCTCGTGCGATCCATCTCTATCTCGCACGCACACGAGCGAAGATTATGGTGTTCCAGATCGAGGACGTCTTCGGCCAACGAGAGCAAGTCAACCTTCCGGCCACGGTGGATCAATATCCCAACTGGCGCCGCCGCTTGCCCTTCTGCCTTGAGGAGTGGACGGGGGACCCGCGCCTTAAGGCGCTAGCCGGGGCGCTGCGGGAAGCAGAGCGGCTCCAGGCCCAGCCCATCCCGGCCGTGCCCACCGCGCATCCCATCGAGACGCGGATCCCGCGGGCCACCTACCGGCTCCAGTTCAACGGCGGCTTCACCTTTGCAAAAGCGACCGAGATCCTCGGCTATCTCGATGCCCTCGGGATCAGCCATGTCTATGCCTCTCCCTACCTTAAGGCCCGCCCCGGAAGCGCTCACGGCTATGACATCATCGATCACAACGCGCTCAACCCCGAGATCGGCACGCGGGAAGAGTTTGCGCTTTTCGTGAAAACGCTCAAGGCTCATGGCATGGGCCAGATCCTCGATCTGGTGCCGAACCATATGGGCGTCCTGGGCGCCGACAACAGCCGCTGGCTCGATGTGCTGGAAAACGGCCCGGCCGCGGCGCACGCCCGCTATTTCGACATCGATTGGCAGAGCGCCAACGAGGCGCTGCGCGGCAAGTTGTTGCTCCCGGTGCTCGACGACCATTACGGCGTCGTGCTGGAGAACGGCGAGCTCAATCTGCTGTTCGACCGGGAGGCAGGGACGTTCAGCGTCTACTATCACGAGCATCGCTTCTCTATCGATCCCAACAGCTATCCCACGGTTCTCGGGCACCGCATGGAATTCCTGACCGATCGGCTGGGCGCGGAGGATCCACGCCTGCTGGAGTATCAAAGCCTCATCACCGCCTTCGGGCATCTCCCCGGCCGCAGCACCAGCGCCCCTGAGGCGCTGGCCGAACGCCAGCGGGACAAGGAGATCCATAAGCGCCAGCTCGCGGATCTGTGCCGGCGATCGCCGCACATCACCGGGTTCGTCGAGAAGAATGCCCGTGCTTTCAATGGCAAGCCCGGTGATCCCGCAAGCGTCGAACGGCTGCACGGGCTGCTGGAGGCTCAGGCCTACCGCCCCTGCCACTGGCGGGTGGCCTGCGATGAGATCAACTATCGGCGCTTCTTCGACATCAATGATCTGGCGGCACTGCGCATGGAGGACCCGGGGGTCTTTGAGGCAACCCATCGCTTGGTGCTGAAGCTTGTGGGCTCCGGTCAGATCGATGGGCTGCGCGTCGATCATCCCGATGGACTCTATGATCCGCTCGGGTATCTGCAGCGCTTGCAAGGCCATTTCAGCGCACCGCAGACCCCGGAGGAGGCGGTGAATTCACGCCTCGACGCTCCCCTTTACCTTGTGGTGGAAAAGATCCTCGCCCCCTTTGAGCGCCTGCCTGAAGGTTGGCCGGTCTACGGCACCACGGGGTATGACTTCGCCAACCTGGTCAATGGTCTGTTTGTCGACCCTGCGGCCGAAGCTCGAATGGAGCATATCTATGCGGGCTTCACGGGAGAGCGGATCGACTTCGCAGAGCTGATCCACCGCTCCAAACGCCTGATCATGAAGACAGCACTTACGAGTGAGATCAACGTGCTCGCCAATCAGCTAGCGCGCATCACCCGGCTCGACCGGCGTACGCGCGACTACACGCTCAACAATCTGCGGGACGCCTTGCTGGGAGTGATCGCCTGCTTTCCCGTTTATCGCACCTATATTGCGGATGGAAACGTGGCGGCCGAGGATCGACGCTACGTGGACTGGGCCGTATCGGTGGCTAAAAATCGCAACCGCGCGGTGGAGGTGAGCATTTTCGACTTTATCAGGGCCGTGTTGCTTACCGAGACTGCCGGCGGCTCGCAGCAGAGGCGCGAGGCGATATTGCGCTTTGCCATGAAGTTTCAGCAACTTACCGGCCCGGTGATGGCGAAAGGCGTCGAGGATACATGCTGTTACATCTACAATCGCTTAGTCTCACTGAACGAGGTGGGCGCTGATCCCCGGCACTTCGGCACTTCGGTCGCCGCTTTCCACCACGCCAACCACGAGCGCGCGCGCGCCTGGCCTCACGCCATGTTGGCCAGCTCGACCCACGACAGCAAGCGTTCCGAGGATGTGCGGGCCCGCATCGACGTGCTCTCGGAACTGCCCGATGCGTGGCAGAGAGCGTTGCAGCGCTGGCGCCGCATTAACCGCTACAAGAGGCGTATGCTCGAAGCAGGCCCGGCTCCCTCGAGAAACGACGAATATCTGCTCTATCAGACGCTCATCGGCGTGTGGCCCTTAGAGCTACTCGATGGGCCGCTCAATGGGCCGGACTGTGAGCGGCTGCGGCAGCGCGTCCAATCCTACATGCTCAAAGCCACGCGCGAAGCGAAGATCCATACCAGTTGGATCAACCCCAACGCCGAATATGAAGAGGCGCTTGCGGCCTTCGTGCAGGCGCTGTTTGAGCACCCGGGGAAGAACCGCTTTCTCGCCGACTTCCTCCCGTTTCAGCGGCGCACCGTCCGATTCGGCCTCTACAACAGCTTATCGCAAACCCTGTTGAAGCTGACCGCGCCTGGAGTCCCGGATACCTATCAGGGTAATGAGATCTGGGACTTCAGCCTGGTGGATCCGGACAACCGCCGGCCGGTGGATTACAGGCTTCGTCAAGGTATGTTGGAAACGCTCGGCAGCCTCGATGCGTTGCCCTGTGCGGAGCGGCTTCAACACCTGCGCTCCCTGCTCGCTTCCATGCAAGACGGCCGCGTCAAACTCTACCTGATGCGCAAGACCTTGCGCTTTCGCGCCGAGGAGTGGCCTCTATTTCGCGACGGCGACTACCGCGCGTTGAATGTCGCGGGGCCCAGATCCGAACACGTGTGCGCCTTCGCGCGCTGCCGCGAAGACAAGGAATGCGTGATTATCGTTCCGCGGCTTATCGCCGGCTTGTTGGGGAGGAGCATGACGGAACCCTTGGGATCGACGGTCTGGGAAGATACCTGTGTAGAGCTTCCCGCTGAGCGAAGACGATCCTATATCAACATTTTCACCGGAGAGTGGGTGGCGCCGGAGCCGGGGACTCCCCGCTTAGCGCTCGCTAAGGTGTTCGCCCATTTCCCAGTTGCTTTGTTACGCTGAATAAAGCTGCATAAGGGGTTGCAGCGTATCCTCGTCTGAATCTATGCTGAAACCTTCAGTCATGTCTAAAATGATACCGATGAACGAGATCGTTCACGAAACCTTGGAACACCCGAATATGAGCGGGACGCGGTTCTCCATCGAAGTCCAACCGATCGTCCCCATGGCCTTGTCGCGCCTCGAAGAGCTCGCCAACGATCTGGTGTATACCTGGAGTCGTCCGGTGCGCATGCTGTTCGTGCAACTCGATCGGGGTCTGTGGGAGGCTTGCGGCCACAATCCGAAGGTGTTTCTGCGACGGGTGGACCAGCAGAAGCTCGATGCAGCGGCTCGCAATCTCTCCTATTTGCAGGAATATCGCGCCGTGCTGTCCGATTATGACACCTACCGCGTCAAAGAAACCAATCCTCTGATCACCAAGCTTCTCGACCCCGAATACGACCTCATCGCCTATTTTTGCGCCGAGTTCGGCTTTCACGAGAGCCTGCCGATCTATTCCGGTGGTTTAGGCATACTTGCCGGCGACTATTGCAAGGCGGCGAACGATCTCGGTGTTCCATTCGTTGCGGTTGGCTTGCTGTATCGAGTCGGTTACTTCGAGCAGACCATCGATGGCCACGGCAACCAGCAATTGCGTCTATCGGATCTCGAATTCTCGGCCTTGCCCGTCCGTCCGGTCATCGCCGCCGACGGACGCCATCTCGCGCTGCCGCTTGAGCTGCCCGGACGCCAGGTAAACGTTAGCGTATGGGAGGCGGTCTTGGGGCACATCCGAGTGTATCTTCTCGACACGAATCTTGCCACCAACACAGAGGCCGATCGTCAGATCACGTTGCAGCTCTACGGTGGCGATCACCATACGCGCATGGAGCAAGAGATCGTGCTCGGGATCGGCGGGGTGCGCGTATTGCGGGCGTTGGGGCGGAACCCTACCATCTGGCACATCAACGAGGGCCACCCGGCTTTTTTGGTCCTGGAGCGCTGCCGCGAGATCGTGCAGAGCGGAGTCGATTTTGGGCCGGCGTTGGAACAGGTAGCAGCCGCGACCGTTTTCACCACGCACACGCC
>JBOHHR010000235.1:0-2220 GCA_050725475.1 Gammaproteobacteria bacterium
TCGGCGCGCGCGTCCACCGACTGGGCAAGCGCCTGCTCTGGGCTAAGGTAGTGTGGGCTCCCCAGGGTGATGCCAGCCTTGGTCAGGCTGTTATCGGTGCGTAGGCTCTTCGCGATCCCGAAGTCACTCAATAGCGGCGTGCCATCGGCGCGGAACAAGATGTTGGCGGGCTTGACATCGCGATGCACGATCCCCTGCTTGTGGGCGTAGGATAAACAGCGCGCGATGGTGGCGATAAGGGCTAAGGATTCCCGCTCAGACAAGCGCTGCGTGAGACGCGCTTCCAGGGATCCCCCTTCGAGGTATTCCATGGAAATAAAATGGTGTCCCTGGGCGATCCCAATATCATGAACGTTGATGATGTTGGAATGATTCAGGCTGGCGATGATCCGCCCCTCGTTGACAAAGCGCTCGGAGAACTCTTGGGATGCGGCGTCGGCGAGGATTTTCAGGGCTACAGGCCGGGCCAAAGACTCCTGGATGGCGTAATACACCGACCCCATGCCGCCACGAGCGATTTGACGTTGTATTCGATACCCAGGTATCGTGTCGGATCGCAATGGGTTCATCGAGCGCCCTAAGCTCCCTCCCGAGCGAGGGAGCGTCAAACCGTAAATACTAGCCCAAGCAGGGTGAGCATAGCTACCGTGGCCAGGACCATCGCCCTAGCGGAAAGCCTTCTTCGGCTTATTGCGGGGGTCTGAGTCTGGGTTTTGGTACTACGTGTTTTGGCCATATGCGACAAAATCGATTCCATGTCTACCTTGATCGTCTTCGCCGATGTCTCCTCACCCATATCGGCAGATGCTTGTTCGAGGCGTTGTTGCCAACTTTGCGACAGTTTCCCTAAAACCGCGTTAGTGTCCACGTATATCGTCTTTTGCGAATGATTCGCAATCTTATCGGATCCGCCACCCAGGCTCGCTTGTATGGCTAGGCGAGCGGTGTCCACCGTATGGTTCTGATCGGTCATGATGATCTCCAATAGCTTGTCTATGGAAGCTCTAGAATGCCTGGCTCCCCGGTCACGCGGGGCGGCTCGAATTGGTCCAGCCGCGCTTGCCGGACGACCTAGGCAACCAACATGCCAGCGACTTAAGATCAACAGCTTGGGTGCGAGATCGTAGGCCACAACGGATCAGCGCCAAAATACTGGCGCTCGCTGCTCGGATTCGTGAGCGTGAAACCGCGCTACGGCCGCATGTCAGCACGATTCTGAAACGCACTTTAGAAGTTCGCGGTTTGCACCTTGAACAAAGCGCGTCGCTTCTTGGACAGGCAGGGCTCATGAAAGCCCCTCTACCAGCTTTCCTTCACTTTGCCCTACAACGGATGTTCCCCCAACCACAAGGTCTAATCCGTTGACTCGCCGAGAGAAATTAAAAAAGCTAGTGGCTACAAGTTAAAGTATTGATTTCCTGAAGCTAGTGTACTGGAAGATGAGACCGCGGACCATCTGCATTAGTGGGCACAAATTTGGCCTAATTTTACAGTTAGTCAATATAAAACAGTCTGGTTACAGAAAAGCGCCCGGGAACATCCGCTACAAGGGGACATTGAGCGCCGCAGGGACCACACACCACCATCAAATAGCGTGCTCACGCTAGCGCGGCAGCGGACTCCCCGCTCGAGAACGACCCTGCGGTCGTGGCGATACCCGAGGCCCACCGTCCATTCGAGAATCTACTTTTTTCCGCACAGTCGTAGATCTGGGAGGGAGCCGAGCCTGCGGCAAGTGCGAATGCTGGCGCGGCTGCGGGGACTGCGGCCGGGCAGTGACTGGAGGAATGAGTCTTCGGAGGGGGAGGGACTGCCAGCCACCCGGCGCATTGCCTTAGCTCCCCATGCAGGCCTCTAACGCCGTAGACGCCCCTATACGGCCACCTCTTTATACCGTTTACCAACTCTAACAGGCGCAAACCGGCAAACGGGAACCCCAGCGCGGGTGCGACAATATGTCGTATTCCAAGCCATTCTTAAGGCTGCTAGTGTAGGAGTGCAAGCGATCCCTCGCTCACCGATGCACCGCATTCACCCAGTTCGTACAACACTCCTTCTATGTGGGCTCCGTTGTCAAGCCCCTGTGGTGGGTTACCACGGTAAATTTGTTCTCCGTCCACCCAGTCAAGCAGAGGTAGCCGCGCACGTGTTTTTCGTCATCCGCAGGTAGTCGAAGACCAAGCGCACGTTGCGGGTGAGTTCCCGCATCTTCTGCGCCAC
>JBOHHR010000236.1:0-1813 GCA_050725475.1 Gammaproteobacteria bacterium
GAAGCGAGGCTAGCCATGACAAACGTTAGGTCGTGGGCAAGCCGGTTAAGTCCTGAAACCAGCGCGGCTTTTTTCGGGCGCCGTGAACGGCGATCTGCTTCTCGCGCGACCGTTCTCCGCTCAGCAACGTGACGTCACGGCGCGCCACAGCGAATTCCAAAGCAAGAAATCGCCGCAGGCATTCGTTCGCTTTGCCACCGATGGCAGGGGCGCCCACGCGTACCTTGAGCCGTTCGCCGTGCAGCCCTTCAATCGCGTCGCGCCGCGCTCCCGGCTGGCAGTAGAGCTTGAGGATCAGGGTCTCACCCTCGTTTTGCCACCAGGCGGCGCTCATGCCATCGCCAAGCTGGCACCGAGGTCCCGCAGCGGAGCAATGATCAACATGGACGAAAGTTGCAGCACGACCAGCACTACGACGGGGGAGAAATCCAAACCACCGATGGAAGGAATCAGACGTCGGGCGGGTCGCAGCAGCGGTTCGGTCAGGCTGAGCAACAGCGAGCTGGCCGGGTTATAGGCATGGGGCGCCACCCAACTGAGGATGACCTGGATCAGCACTGCAAACAAAAAAACGTGCAGCGTCATTTGCAGCAAGGCGGCCAGCGCCAGCACGAACAGTCCGATGAAACCCATCCCGATGCCCTGCAACGCGGCCACCAGAGCCAGCTCTGCGAGCTTCAACACCAGGAGCAATACAATGGAGGCCACATCGATCCCGGCCACGCCCTTGATCACGCGGCGCAAGGGACGCAACGCCGGGTTGGTCAGTTTGACCACCGTTTGGGAGATCGGGTTGTAGAAATCGGCCCGTACCAGCTGAAACAAGAAACGCAGCAATACCAACAAGATATAGAGTCCAAACACAGTGCTGATCAGGAACGTCCCGGCGTTGCCGAAGTAATTACCGCTCATCTAAGCCTCCCCAAATTGATCCGCCAATTCCGCCGCACGCAATGTGGCAAGCGTCACTGCCTCCGCTATCATGCGCTCGATGCCGTGCTCATCCAACACCCGCAGGGCGCGCTCTGTGGTGCCGCCGGGCGAGGTCACTTGCGCCCGCAGGACCCCAGGGTCTTTGCCGCTCTCAAGAGCCATCTTGGCGGCACCAAAGGCGGTCTGTAATACCAAGATTCGGGCCTGCTCGGGCGCTAGGCCCTGCGCCTTTGCGGCTTGTTCCAAAACCTCCATGAGGCGGAAAAAGTAAGCGGGGCCGCTGCCGGATACGGCGGTGACGGCATCCAGCAAGCTCTCATCGTGCACCCAAAGTGTGAGGCCCACGGCGCGCAAAATATTCTCGGCCACCTCGCGTTGTTCTGGGGTTACCTTGTCAGCGGCGTATAGAGCCGTCGCTCCACTGCGGACGAGCGCGGGTGTATTGGGCATAGCGCGCACGATGGGTGTTGTTGAACCCAGCCAGTGTTGCAACGCTCTGGTGCGCACGCCGGCGGCTATGGAGATCACCAGGGTGTGGCTGGCTATAGATCCCGCCAGCTCCATGGCCACCGCTCGCATCATCTGCGGCTTTACCGCCAGCACCACCACCTCGGCTCCCAAAACCGACGGTCGGTTACTCGCGCTCGCCTCGATCCCAAACTGAACCGTAAGATCGTTGAGCTTATAGATATCGGGATCGGCGACCCGTAGCTTTGCCGGGGGATAGCCACCGGCGATGAGTCCCGCGATCACTGCGCGGCCCATGTTTCCGCCGCCGATGAAGGCGATGGTTTTATTTTTCATCGGCTCGATTATAACCGAATCGCCAGCCCCGACGGTTCAGGGCTCGGGGCGCGAACCAAAGATAGCTGTGCCGAGG
>JBOHHR010000237.1:0-1575 GCA_050725475.1 Gammaproteobacteria bacterium
GCTCCCCGACGACCCCTCGCCCCCGCACCTCCTGAACCTTACCGTTGGCATCGGTAATGATCCAATGGCGCCCTAACAAGGTGGCGGCAACCGCTCCTGTGTTCGAGATCGTTATCGTGTACGCAAACGCATAGCGCTGCTGTTCCGGCAGCGACTGGTCGGGCAGATAGGTGGTCTCTACCGAAACAGAGATCTCATGGGTTTTTCTTCTCATCATGACATTTCAGTGCATCGACCGCGACTATGCAAGTGAGATAGTGTGAGTAGGCGGGTAATGTCGGGGCATCGACACCTGTGACGCCGGCCTGAGCTTCGATACGGCACCCTTGGGAGAGGACGGGAGGGCAAGGGTTGCGAGGCCGCGCGCGGTGCCGCCAATTAAACTTTTTCCGTTGCGGATTCTTCGATCTCGACCACGATGTCGTCGTTTTTGGCCGTTACCCGTACGTGACCGCCATCGTCTAACTTTCCGAAAAGCAGTTCTTCTGCCAGCGGTCGCTTGATCTTATCCTGGATCAGCCTGGCCATTGGACGGGCTCCCATTATGGGGTCATGACCGTGTTCTGCCAGCCAACGACGTGCTGCTTCGTCGAACTCCACGCTCACCCGCTTGGCATCAAGTTGGGTTTCCAATTCCACCAGGAACTTATCTACCACGTGGGCCACCGTTTTTTCCTCTAAGGGCTTGAAGTGCACGATGGAGTCCAACCGATTGCGGAATTCGGGAGTGAAAATTTGTCGTATCGCCTCGGTGGCGTCCCCGCTGTGATCCTGTTTGGTAAACCCTACGGAGCGGCGGCTGATGCGCTCGGCCCCGGCGTTGGTGGTCATGATCAGGATGACGTTTCGGAAATCGGTCTCACGTCCGTTGGTATCGGTCAGTGTCCCGTGATCCATTACTTGCAACAGGAGGTTAAAGACATCCGGGTGGGCTTTTTCGATCTCATCAAGCAACAGCACCGCATGCGGCTTTTTTATGATCGCCTCGGTAAGCAATCCGCCCTGATCAAAGCCCACATAGCCCGGAGGGGCGCCGATCAATCGAGATACCGTATGTCGTTCCATGTACTCGGACATGTCAAAACGCACCAGCTCGATGCCCATGAGTCGAGCTAACTGGCGGCTCACTTCGGTCTTGCCGACGCCGGTCGGGCCAGCGAATAGGAACGAACCGATGGGTCTTTCGGAGGGCCCAAGCCCGGAGCGAGCCATTTTGATCGAAGCTACCAAAGCTTGGATGGCCTCATCCTGGCCGAACACTACCATATTCAGATCGCGCTCCAAGGTGCGCAGGACTTCCTTGTCGGAAGAGTTCACGGTTCTCGGCGGGATGCGCGCAACCTTGGCCACGATCTCTTCGATATCTACCGTGTCAATAACGGCTTTTCGCTCTTCTGGGGCAAACAGGCGTTGTCTGGCTCCCGCTTCGTCGATGATATCAATCGCCTTGTCCGGAAGATGCCGATCATTGATGTGGCGCTCAGTGAGCTCCACGGCCGCGCGCAGTGCTTGGGGTGTGTAGGTGATGGCATGGTGCTGCTCAAAGCGCCCCTTTAGGCCTTCGAGGATCTGCAC
>JBOHHR010000238.1:0-5576 GCA_050725475.1 Gammaproteobacteria bacterium
ACAGATGCACCGCCTGGATTCGCTTCTGCCCGGTCCATGCCTGGCCGCGCACCGTCAGCGGCTTGCCGTCCGCATGCTCGATGCCGGAACGCGGGAACGTGATCAGCGACTTCACCGGCATCTGTTCAAGGATGCAGTAGTTCTTGTAATCCTCACCGGGTGCGATCGGTTCGCACGGTACTCGATAGTCGGTTCCCCCCATCTTTGGTCCGTCGTGCACCTTGTTGCGAATGGAGATGCGCTGCAACCACTTGCCGGACGCAGAACCCGGATAGCCGGCAACGACCAGGCGCAACGGGTAGCCGTGCACTATCGGCAGATCCTGGCCGTTGACCGCCCACGCCAGTATCACGTCACCTTGCATCGCCTTGCCGATCGGCACCCCGCGTGATATTACCGGCTTGCTGGTATCGCCGGAGAGATGCGCGTCGGCGCCGAAATAGCCGATGTACACCGCGTCCTGTTTGACACCGACCGCCTTCAGCACGTCGGCCAACAGCACGCCGGTCCACGTCGGAAAGCCGACGCCGCCATAAGTCCATGGATTGCCTTTCGCCGGCGGATAGAAACCGGAGCGACCGTTGCCGCCACATTCAATCCACAGGTGTTGCGTCACGTTGCGGAAGCGGCTCTTGAGTTCCGCTAACGTAAAATTCACTTCCTTCATTGCCGACTCGCCGTCGATCATGAGCGTCCACATGGCGGCGTCAAGCGATGCCCTATCGGGTGGCAACCCGTTATTGCGGATAAACAGCCGCTCAATCGGCGTGACGTCGTCGTCGAGCAGATGTACCGGTGTCTCCGCAACCAGCGGCCTGTCGCCGAGCACAACGAGCTCGGTGCTCTTGCCGAGGGCGGCGAAATCCACCGCCTGTTGCGCGAGGGCCACCGGAATCAATCCGTCCGGGAAAAAGCGACCGAACGGGATCTGGGTACCGAGTGCCGCCGAGAGCGCAAGCAACGAGCTGCCTTTGAGAAACTTGCGGCGCGCCGGTTCCAGCTCCGGTGCGGGATGGTGGGAAGCGCTTGCGCTATTCAGCGCCTGAATCGTGCGAGATTCTTTCTTCATGTCTTCTCCTCCTCCAATAGCGAGTTTCTATTTCCCGAAAGTGATCGGGAAAATACACCTATTCCGAGCGCCGCAGGGATTCATCCTAAGTCTGACAGGCTCTTAGTGTCTCGCATAGCGAAAACTAGTAAGTGCTTGGGATGGTTCTTGTTGTCCTTTTGACTTAAAAAGCGAGCATGCGCTCTGCGCCGCTTCCCGACGCTAGGGCTTGGGATGCCCCAGCGATGTGTATCTGTGCCGAGACCACAGGATGTCTTGCAGCCGTTCTGCCAGCGGGCGAGCGCGTGCTCAGTTTAAGTCTCCCCCCAGGGAGTACCACAGTACGGAAACATTGTGGTACAAAGGCCGTGCGGTGTCTATGGACGAGACAGTGCGCGGCTCCTCCACTTCTCGATTCCAGATCCGGTTCCGCGTTGTGATAATTCATAATTCCGGCTCTCGGATTGGCCGAGCGTACATCAAACAGCGTGCCCGAGTCGCCTCTCCCCAGTTTTACCACAGTTTTACCGAAACGTAACCGGAAGCAACCCGTTTCCTTACGACTTCTGGGCAAACGCGCCGTACTCTTGATCCTGAAGCGAGCTGTTATCTCGCCGGGACGGAGGTGGCGTGGTGAACGCCAAAACGACATTGACCACTGACCACGTTTGGTGAATTTTTCACAGCGTTCAGGATTGCTCCATATTAGACTCCGCCTCTGTACTACCTAAAACCGTGAGGGCACCACCCAACGGCGCCTGAGCCGGCAAGCTGCGTTTTGTGAGAAACCATTGCAACCCGTCATGGCCGTGCAGATCTGTAAGTCATCTGTTAGCGCTGTCGTCGTATCTTCGTCGCGACCGTAAGGTAAGTTAGCCCGCTTAGTGAGGATAACCCATGACCCACCCCCCAAAACGGCGTCGCCGCCAGATGCTTGGTTACGCGTTTGGAGCTTTAGTTGGGGCCATGTGCTTGCTCGTGCTCTTCCTGCCCGGACAGGAGGATTTCCACGTACGCGGGCCCATGAATACGGGTCACGAGGGCTGCGAATGTGAGTCTTGCCACAAACCGGCTGCTGGCACCCTGCGCCAGCAACTGCAGGCGAATGTGCGCTACCTGCTCGGGCAGCGGGAAACGCTCGTGCCTTTCGGCCACGAGGATGTGACGACTGAGATCTGCCTCAAGTGTCACGAGCGACCGAACGATCGGCACGCGGTATTTCGCTTCTTCGAGCCGCGCTTCGTCAAGGTAAGAGCGGCCCTCGGCCCACATCTCTGTACCTCCTGCCATAGAGAGCATGCCGGGCAGCGGGTCACGGTGGACGATAGCGGCTATTGCGTCAATTGCCATGAGGAGACCAAGCTCAAGAAAGATCCTCTGGATGTCTCCCATGAGCAATTGATCGCGCAGGATCGATGGCGGACCTGTCTCGGTTGCCATGATTTCCACGGCAACCACGTCATGAAGACTGCAACCAAGTTAGACCAGGCGTTCCCGCCTGAGAAAATCCGAGCCTATTTCCAGGGTGGCCCGTCGCCCTACCCTGAGAAGCGGCAGTACACAGCGAAAAAGGAGGGGTGCGATGATTAGCAAGCCTTTTATCATTAGCGTGTTGATACTGCTCACCTTGAGCGTCTATCTCTTCGCCAGCGCTCCCGCGCCGCTGCCGGAACAACGCCCTACCGGCGAGCGGATCCCCATTGCCCAGGTGTTCCACATCGTAGAGGCGGAAAACGATGTCGTGCGCGCCCTGTGGACCAAGGAGATCGTCGGCGCCGGCAAGCAAGTCGGCCTCGCGTTCGAGGAAGACTGGCGGGAGGAGGATGTGCAAGCGGGGCCCCTACCGGCGCTGTTCTTGCGCGAGACTGCGGTCAGCCTGGAGAAGGATCCGGTGCGGTTGAGCCTGTACCTCGGCTCCGACTATCCGATCAAGCCGGCCAATAAGTTTACCGCGGCTCAAATGGAGAAATTCCAGGGGATCCGAAAAACCGGTGAATCGCAATTCTTCTTCGAACAAGACACGGGCCTGCACACCGCCATGTTTTCGGATATCGCCGTGGTCGAGGCCTGTATCGATTGCCATAACAAGCACAAGGAGAGCCCGAAATCGGACTGGAAGTTGGGGGATGTGATGGGGGCGACCACCTGGTCCTACCCTGAAGACGCGGTTACTCTGGATGAGCTGATGAAAATCCTGACCGCGCTTCGCCAGGGATTCCGCGAGGCCTACACGGCTTATCTCACCAAGGTGGAGCGCTTCGCCACGCGGCCGCACATCGGGGACAAATGGCCGCGAGAGGGGTTCTATTTGCCTACGGTCGATGTGTTTATGAGCGAGGCGGTCAAACACGCCTCGGGCAGCACGTTGGTCAGTGTGCTCGCGGCCTTGGCCCCCGAGCCGAAAGTCGCCGGCTCGCCGCCCGAAGTCCGCCCCAGTCCGCCGACGTCTAAGCCCAAAGCAGTTTTGGCGGCCGCGACACCGAACGCAACCAAAACGATTCCGGATCCCGAGACGAACGCAAGCTACGAAGTCCCTGCCTCAACTTCTGGCGCTGCCAAGAGCGACGAGCAAACCTTGACCTTGCACACGCGGGAGACGAGTTGGGTGGAGATCGTGGATTCCCGAGGCGCGCGCCTCCTCTATGCCTTACTGGCCGAGAAGCAGGATAAGACGCTGACGGGCAAGGCGCCGTTTCGCGTCGTGCTCGGTAATCCAAAGGGTATCGCACTGGAATACGATGGCAAGCCCTTCGAGCACTCGGCGTTCTCCCGCGAAGGCCGGGTAGCGCGTTTTGACATCGGCGAATAACGGAGGAAGGAGACAGATGCAAACGCAGTGTTTCGGAGCTCATCTCTACCTCGGTGTGTTGTTGTTGCTCGCCTTCTTCGCCCAGGACTTTTCCCAGCTCAAATGGCCATGGCTTGCGGCCCTGCAAACGGATGAAACCTACAAACAGTTGAGCGGCCTGGTGCTGGTCGGGTTTATCGGCTACCAGTGGTATCTGTCCGTGCTGCGGGCTAAAGGGCTAAGCGACAGGGCGCACTACCAGTATCAGCGCCACCAATGGGCCGGCGCCCTAGCGCCGCTTTTCTTTTACCTGCACGCGCACCAGATCGGTTACGCGTATTTATTCTTATTGAGCACCATCTATTTTGGGAATGTCGCGTTGGGACTGCTCAACCCGCTGATCGCGTTAACCAACAACAAGCACTTGTTCAATGGCTGGATGGTGACCCACGTCGGTTTGGCCGTGTTCCTGGTGACGCTCGCGAGCTACCATATCTTTACCGCGTTTTATTATTCGTAGCATGGCGGCAGGAGTTAGCAGCAGTAGGCCATCAACATGATTCAGACTACTAGCGGCACGTCGAATCAATCGAACCGTGGCTTGGATGGGGTCTTAGCCGCGCGTTTTTTCTTGATCCCGACTCTGGTAACATGGCGGCTTTGGGGGTGGCGGTATGAATTGGGTCGATTACGCGATCCTGGTCATCATGGCGCTTTCTGCGATCATCAGTATCTGGCGTGGTTTCATGCGCGAGGTATTGTCTCTCCTCGGCTGGATCGCGGCCTTTTGGGTAGCCTTGAGTTTCGGGGACGTGGTCGCGGATCGCTTGGTGAATCAGATTGAGACGCCATCGGTGCGGCTGGGGGTGGCATTCGCGCTTCTGTTCGTGGCCACCCTCATGGTTGCCGGATTGGTTAACTTTCTTATCGGCAGACTCATAGAGAACACGGGGCTGACGGGAACGGATCGCATGCTGGGCGTGTTTTTTGGTGTGGCGCGCGGGATCGCCATCGTCACCGTTCTGGTGCTGGCGGCGGGGCTCACGCCGCTACCCGCGGATCCGTGGTGGAACGAGTCGCTTTTCGTGGGCCATTTTCAAGACTTGGCCGTATGGATCAGGGAAATGTTGCCAGAGGACTTCGCCCGCCATATCACCTTTGGTGCAGAAACAAGCGGCGCGGGGGGAACGGCCGAAAACCCGCCGACCGATACACCGATACCGTAACAACGTGAAGTCAGGCCAACATGTGCGGGATCATCGGTATCGTCGGTAAAAGCAGCGTCAACCAGTCGCTGTACGACGGGCTGACGGTATTGCAACACCGGGGCCAGGATGCGGCGGGGATCGCCACCTATCACGACGGGCGGATGCACATCCGAAAATCCAACGGCTTGGTACGCGATGTGTTTCATACCCGCCACATGATGGAACTGGTCGGGCGCATGGGGATCGGCCACGTGCGCTATCCCACGGCGGGTTGCTCCTCGCCGGCGGAAGCGCAGCCTTTCTATGTCAATTCACCGTACGGGATCACGCTTGGCCACAACGGAAACCTCACCAACGCCGAGGAGCTGAAAGAGCACTTGTTCCGCGAAGATCTGCGCCACATCAACACCGATTCGGATTCCGAGATCCTGCTCAACGTCTTCGCGCATGAATTGCAGCGCATGGGCAAGTTTCGGATCGATGCCGAGGACATCTTTTCTGCCGTGGCTCGTTTGCATCAGCGTTGCCGCGG
>JBOHHR010000239.1:0-3434 GCA_050725475.1 Gammaproteobacteria bacterium
TGCGGATGTGGGTATGGCGTTTGACGGGGTCCCAGACGCTCTCAGCGATCTGGAGGTGAGTGAGGTAGGAGCCGTCGGCCCGTTTTTGGCGGGTTTCGCGCAAGTACATGTACGTCACTATACACGACATACAGCACTATACGCAAGGTCACACAACTATTCCATGTACGTAGTCTTTTTCGTCATGTCCGCAGCCCTCCGACACTTAACTCCTTGATCGATAAGTCACCCTACGACCGCAGCAACTCTAAAATGTATGCGGAACTGTCAAAGTTGGGTCTGACCTTGGGCGTAAAACACGGCAACTGGAACTTGGCGAGCGACGGCTACGGATTTGCGCAGCACCTTGATACGCTCGATCTCGTGCATGGTCTGAGCCGTAAAATACGATTCTCCGCAGTGTGGACAGGACCACATCGGGATGCGTTCTATTACAAGAAGTGTGGGACCGCGTCCAAAGCTGCGCGTGACTTCGCGGCACTGAAGTCCTTCGCGACCGCAGGAGGCGCATTTATCACTTGATGAGGTAAACCGTAATGATGGCGAGGAATGTGTCACGATTTTCGAAGGCAAAGGTTGGGGTAGCAGCCAGTACGCGCAGGGCCGCCACGATCTCCGACTTGCTCCACGGATAGGCGCTTTGCAAGGTCCACACCGCCTCAGCCAGGACCACATCGTTGATGCGCACCGACTGTGGCACCGAGTCAAACGGCGTTTAACAGGGTGCGAAATTTCTTCGATTTAACGGGATCGTCGTCGTTGATTATCCTGATGAGAATATTGGTGTCGATTCCGATCATGTCCTCTTGCGTCCATGTTTTTGCGCCAGAAACTCGGCGATGCCTTTATCCATCTCCTCGACGGAAACAGGCCGCTGCCGCGGTCGTTTCAGTATTACCATGATGGATAGTGCGGTCAGGTTGGCCGGGCGCAGCTTCACGGTACCATCGGGCAGCAATTCGAAGTCGATTTTCGCTCCCGCCTTCAGGCCAAGCTTATCCCGGAGCGCTTTAGGCAAAGTGACCTGCCCCTTAGTGGTCATGGTAGCTAACATAAATCCGATTCCTTACCTATTTCAGGATTCCATACCATTCTCGGGCAGGTAAGCTTGCACAGCAAGCGTTGCACCAGGGGGCGGATAGGTTTTTCAGTCGGAAGCGGTTCTTGCCCTGTAGAGCGCCGCATCTCGCGCACTAAAGCAGCACGCGATAATGGTCTCGATCCTGTTCCCGTACTCTCCCATCACCCTAACGGCGATGTCGGCGGCGTCATCCGGTGGATATCCATACGCCCCGGTGCTGATGCAGGGAAACGCGATGGACTGAACACCGTGCTCTAAGGCGAGTTCAAAAGAATGACAATAACATGCCGCCAGCAGCTCCGCCTCGCCGTGTGAGCCGCCTCGCCAGATCGGCCCAACGGTATGAATCACCCATTTTGCCGGCAGTTTAAATCCCGGTGTGATCTTGGCATCGCCGACCGGGCAGCCTCCGAGCGCTCGGCATGCCTTAAGGAGTTGCGGTCCGGCGGCTCGATGAATAGCCCCATCAACCCCCCCTCCACCGAGCAGCGTGGTGTTCGCCGCGTTTACGATGGCGTCCACCACCAGCGAGGTGATGTCGCCTTCCATGATCTCGATCATGGCTTGGCCCGACGCTACTTGATCACTTTCAGCTGCGGTTTTTTGCTCCGCTTCGGTCCTGGTGGCTCGGTGGGATCGTGCAATAGCGTGTCATCGGAAGGAAACGCCATCCCGCTGTTTGTCTCCTTAGCGTATATCGCTTCCACGGCCTGCACCGGCACACGGATTTCGAAAGCGGCTCCACGGAATCGCGCCTTAAAGCTTAACAATTCGTTCCCAAGGAGTAGATCACGGGCCGCGGCAGGAGCGATGTTGAGCACGATCTTGCCGTCCTCAACATATTGCGTTGGGACTTCAACCCCTCGTGTCTGGGCGTTTACGATTAAATGCGGGGTGAGGCGGTTATCGAGCATCCATTCATACAGCGCGCGAATGAAGTAGGGTTTTGTTGAGGACAGCTCCATCGCTTGCCGCCTGCGGTCAGTTCGCTTCTCCTCGAGAACCCTGTTCTATCAAAATGCGGGCTGGCTACGGATTGGCGATCTCGCGTTCCTGCGGTGATAGACTGGTTCTAAACGCCGGACGGGAAAACACCCGTTCCCCGTACTGCGTGATCGGTTTCGCCTGCAACGGGAGCTTTACCCCATAATATCCAAGTCGCCACAGCAGCGGAGCGAGACAACAGTCGAGCAAAGAAAACTCTTCCGACAGAAAATACTCATTACGGGCAAACACCGCTGCTATGGCCGTAAGATTATCCTTAAACGCCTTGCGGGCGTTGGCGGCGGCGATATCGTTCTCGCTTTGCAAATCTTCTATGAGCCCATACAGATCAAGCATCAGCCGCACCCGTAACTGCCGGTTATTGGCGCGAGCTACGGGATCAACGGGCATAAGCGGAGGATGAGGAAACCGCTCATCCAAATATTCCATGATGATCTGCGGGTCATAGAGTACTAAGTCGCGATCAATCAAGGTGATTGCCGAATTGTAGGGGTTTAGATCTCTCAGATCCTCAGGGGGGTTGTCGGTATCAACATAGCTGATATCGAAGTTGATATCTTTTTCCGCGAGCACGATACGCACGCTGTGTCCAATGGGATCGCCTGGTGCCGTAAACAGGGTCATGGTCGATCGTCGGTTAGCTAAAATGCTCATACGGGAACACCCGATCGAGACGTCAAGCTTTAGTGAACATCCTTCCAGTATTCTCGTTTCAGGGCGTAGCACAAGAGGGAAAAAACTCCCAAAAAAAGCAAAACGCTGGCGCCAATGCGCTCCCGGACCATTTTCGCGGGCTCCGCGACATAATCCAGAAAATTCACCAGATCTCTGACAGCCGCTTGGTAAGAGGACTCGTCCAGCTTACCCGGCATGGTCACTTGCAGATGATCGAGGATTTTCTCTTCCTTTCCCTCATGGTCCTTGCTGGTGCGATGCACCGGAGTCTGCCAACCTTGCAGTTCCCATAACACGTGCGGCATCGCGGTGTCCTCAAACAAGCGGTTGTTGACCCCGTTCGGTCGGCTGGGATCAAGATAAAAGGTGTTTAAAAAAGTATAGAGCCAATCCACGCCCTTCGCGCGTGCGATAACGGACAGATCGGGCGGTGCCACCCCGAACCATTTCTCCGCATCTTGGGCGCGCATCGCAGCTTGCATCGTGTTGTTAATCTTATCGGTGACGAAAAGCAAATTGCTCTTCGCCACATCGTCCGGGATCTGCAGGTCTCTGGCGGCGCGGCTGAAACGCATATAGGCGGCGGAATGGCAGCTCAAGCAGTAGTTGACGAATAAACCGGCCCCGCGCTGCAAGGACAGTACGTCCTTAGAGTCTATATTTGCTTTCATCA
>JBOHHR010000240.1:0-7249 GCA_050725475.1 Gammaproteobacteria bacterium
GTGAAGGAAAAAACCGGGGTAGACTTCCGCGCCTGTCACACCGTCGAGGAAGCCAATGCCCGACTCGCGGCGCTGGGCATCGAGGAACCCCAATTTAGCGTGGGGGAGGTGCTGACGAAGGCCTTCGAGGTTACCGTTGAAAAGGAACTGATTCAACCCACGCTCGTGTTCGGACATCCGGTTGAAATTTCACCGCTGGCGAAACCCATGGCAGAAGACCCGCGTTTCGCGGAACGATTCGAAATCTTCATCGCCGGCATGGAATGCGGGGACAACTGGTCGGAGCAGAACGACGCGGTGCAGTTGCTGGAGACTTGGAAAAGGTCGTATCGGGCTGCAGAGCGCGACACCGGCAAGTTCCACACACTAGACCTTGACTTCATCGAAGCGCTCGAATACGGAATGCCACCCACTACCGGCATCGGGCTCGGCATCGAGCGTATGGCCATGATTTTCACAGAGCAAGAAAACATTGATGACGTGATTTTTTTCCCGCTTATGAAGCCGGTAGTTTCACCGGTTAGCGCCTCGATCTATGGCATCCAGGAACCGGAGCTCGCACCGAAATGATCGGAACTATGGGCCCCCACCGCCGCAGTAGGTTATTCCTAAGTCCGACAGGCTCCTAGTCTGCGGGGCCTTGCACCATGCCTGCTAATTGCAACGGTACGGAACCGACGAGGCGCACGTGTTCACGCATCAAGCGTAAACGACTTGCCTCTTGTTCTTTGCGGGCGGACCTCAGCTGTTGCGCCTGGCCGGAAAGCACGCAATAGTCGTTCTTTCTCACGCGATTCCCGTGCGTTGCGTTTACCGTCTATATACAGTAGGAGCAGGAAGAGGGTGATGAGCAAGGCAAAAAAACCCGCTAATATCAATGCAAAGGCCGGCTCGCTTAAACCCATTACCATGATAGGTCCCTCCCAATGACGTCAACCCGCCTGCCTCCAAGTTAACGCGGGTAAAGAGTTGCTTCGTTGACCCCCAAACACATTATAGCGGCAGAGAGGCAATGGGACCACCTGAGGACTGTTTGTCGTCTTTCGCAAACGACGCCGAAGTGCGCCATTGCAGGATAACATACTGAAAGTAAATACGATTGTTCTGTGGCATCGCGATTGCTGCTGAACCGTCGTGGTTAACCCTTAGGCTGGTAAACGTGTCATTCAAACCCCAAAAATCGCGTCTCGTCGCTGTCCTAGTGACAACCGGCATCTTGTGCCTCGCTTCATTTGCAGCGTGGATTGTGGTCTATTTTGCTTTGCCTGACGAATTCGACCGTGTCGTCAGCTTGGGAGCATTGCTTTTTTCCCTTCTTGCAGCAATCGTTTCGTTTGCTATCGCTGTTCTGTTGCGGCTTATGGGGAAGGGCACGACAAAACACTCGCTGCGCGTAAGAACAGACTACAAGCGAAAAATTGATCTCCGTGCAGCGACGAAATAACCGCTCCCATTTTTCAAGTCACCGCAACACCGCACTGCTCCTCTGGCCCTGATCCCGTAGGGAAGTCGCCACGCCGCCACCTGCTTTAGTTTAGTTGGGTCTTTGAAGTAGGGCGCCTATTGCTCTGAACCTACGTCGCGAACCGGAGGGGCGGATCACGGATCCATCAAGGTAAGGGAGACAGAGCACAAGGGTGCATGCGGCCTGTTGGAAACGAGAGGAGTAAATAGGTATGATGCTGGAATCCAATATATGCTTCGGAACGCCCCGAAGCTTTTTACCCGAAGCGACGCTTTTAGCCAAGGCCTTTCTATGAAAGAAGTCGTAAACAAAGCGCTTTATTTGGGCTTGCTCGCGGCGAGCTTCACGATGGCGGAGGAACCCGAGGTGGAGCTAGAAGCGGTCCGGGAAAAGCATTGGTGGTGGCGAACTGCGGGAGTTGCCATAGCTTGGACTACATTCCCATGAACTCGCCCATCCTCGACCGTGCCGGCTGGGAGAAAAGCTTAAAAAAAATGGTCGGTGTGATGGGGGCGCCTGTTCGTGAGCAGGATCTCCCTAAGATCCTCGATTATCTGGTTTAGGCTTACGGCAAAAAGACGTAGAGCTCTGCGCACCGTAGAGTTCGCGCAAGACTTATGCTACCGTAACTCGGCCCCCATTCCTCAAGCCAGGCGCGGACGCGGCGGGCAGACGTTTCGATGATCCCTATAGGTTGCAGATAGAACAACTATGCCAGAAACGCAGTCGACGGGTTCTAGCGTCTTCCACCATGTGACCTGTCCCTTCTGCGGCTTGTTATGTGACGATCTCACGGTACAAGCCAAGGAAAACGAACTGAGGGTCTCGCAAAACGGATGTGATAAGGCCAAGGCGGGATTCTCCCGCCGGGTACCCGCTGCTTCCCCGCGGATTGATGGCAAGCGCAGCGATTTCGAACCAGCCGTGCGGCGCGCGGCGGCCCTCGTGAGCAAGGCGCGGCAGCCGCTCTACAGTGGGCTCGCCACTGATGTGGCGGGGATGCGGGCGGTGATTGCGCTCGCCGAGCGCACCGGCGGTGTGCTGGATCACATGTACGGCAGCGCACTGAGGCGCAATATCCAGACCGTGCAAGAGCTCGGCTTAATCAGCACGACCTTGTCCGAGATCAGAAATCGGGCCGATCTGCTGGTGCTGCTGGGTACGGACGCAGCCGATTATGCGCGGTTTTTCGAGCGCACCTTTGGAGCCGAGGGTCTAAACGGCGCAAAACCTCGCGAGCTGGTTTTCATCGGCGGGAAAGCGCCCGCTAAACCGGCCGCGCTTCCGGCCACGGTGACGATGCAAACCATTGCCTGCGACGTGCAAACCCTGGGTGAAGTGGTGCTTGCTCTGCTCAGTCTGCTCCGCGGGCACCGCTTGTCCGCTAAGGAAATCGCGGGGATAAAGAAAGCGACGCTTGAGAAGCTTTGTGAGCGCATCCGTCTCGCGCGTTACGGAGTGCTGGTGTGGGACGCCGGGCGCTTGGATTTCCCGCATTCCGAGCTCATCGTGCACATGTTGGCCGAGCTTTTGCGCGAGTTGAATCAGTCCACCCGTTTCGCCGCATTTCCCTTAGGGGGGAACGAAGGAGCCACGGGGGCCACCAATGTGTGTGCCTGGCTCACCGGCTATCCCTTGCGCGTGGGCTTTTCCCAGGGTTACCCGGTCTACGATCCGGAGCGTTTTTCCACCCGCCAGATGCTGGCTGCGGGCGATACCGAGGCCCTGGTCTGGATCGCGGCGATCACGCCCATACCGCCGCCGAAATCAACGGTGCCAACCATCGTTTTGGGACAGCCGAACATCGATCTCAATCTTCAGCCGGCGGTGTTTTTCCCGGTAGCCACGCCCGGTCTGGATCACCGAGGCCATCTCTTTCGCTGCGACAGCGTGGTCTCGTTACCGCTGCAGCAACTGCGCGCATCGCCCTTCCCCGATGTGGCCACGGTGATCGGCGCGATCAAAGACGCCTTGTAAAAGGGCCGGCGTGTTAACCAAGCTTAGCGGCGGGCGCGTGTTCGACCCCTTGAACGGGGTCGACAATAAGCAGCGGGATCTGTACCTTCGCGACGGCCGCCTCATAGCCAGACCTAAAGCAGGCGAGCACCCGGATCAGGAATACGATATCCGGGACCGCGTGGTGATGGCGGGTGCCATCGACATCCACACCCACATCGGTGGCGGAAAGGTCAATATTGCGCGCATCATGCTGCCCGAGGATCACCGCCACGACGTCAGAAAACGCACGGCGCTAACGCGCTCGGGAACGGGCCATGCCGCGCCGAGCACTTCGGTTACCGGTTATCGCTATGCGGAGATGGGCTACACGACTTGCTTCGAGCCGGCCATGCTGCCGGCGAACGCCCGCCAGTCCCATATGGAAATGGCGGACATTCCCATCGTCGACAAAGGCGCTTATGCTCTGCTTGGCAATGACGATTTTCTGCTGCGCTTGCTCAGCTCCCGCAAGCCCCAGCAAACGATCAACGACTATGTCGCCTGGACCCTAAAGGCGACCCAGGCGCTGGCGATCAAGGTCGTGAATCCGGGCGGCATCAACGCCTTCAAGTTCAACCAGCGTAAATTGGATCTCGATGAGCCCAACCGCCACTACGGCATCAGCCCAAGGACCATATTGCAGGCCTTAGCGCGGGCCGTGCACGAGCTCGGCGTGCCCCATCCGCTGCACGTGCATGGGTGTAACCTCGGCGTACCCGGCAATATGGAGACCACCTTGAAGACCATACAAGCCGTTGACGGTCTGCCTCTGCACCTCACCCACATCCAGTTTCACAGTTACGGCACCGAGGGAGAACGCAAGTTCTCCTCCGGGGCGGCGAGAATCGCGGAGGCGGTCAATGCCAACCCCCAGATCTCGATCGACGTCGGGCAGCTCATGTTCGGACAAACGGTCACGGCATCCGGTGACACCATGCGCCAGTACGCGGGACACAAACACGCCCATCCCAAAAAATGGGTGATCATGGACATCGAGTGCGATGCGGGCTGCGGCGTGGTGCCTTTTAATTACCGCGATAAGAGCTTTGTCAACGCCCTGCAGTGGGCCATAGGGCTGGAGTTGTTTTTGCTGGTCCGTGATCCCTGGCGCGTATTCTTGACTACGGATCACCCCAACGGCGCACCGTTTACCAGCTACCCGCATCTGATCCGCTTGCTCATGGACCGAGGCTTTCGCAAGGAAAAGCTCGCCGGGATTAACAAGAGTGCCGCTGCGATGAGCGACCTGGGATCCCTAGAGCGCGAGTACAGCTTATATGAAATCGCCATCTTGACCCGTGCCGCTCCGGCGAAGAGCTTGGGACTGGCCGAGCGCGGCCACTTGGGACCCGGGGCGGCCGCGGATCTCACGGTGTACAAAGAACAAAAAGACAAAGAAAGGATGTTCGCCAAGCCGGAGCTGGTGTTTAAGGATGGCGAGCTGGTGGCACGCAACGGCAAAGTGGTCAAGGAAACACAGGGGGCGACCCACGTGGTGCGTCCCGAGTACGACAAAAGCATAGAGCGCACGCTCAAGCGGCACTTTTCCGAGCACCAGACGGTCAGCTTCGAGAACTGCAGCGTGGCCGACTGGGAAATCGAAGAGGCTGGGCGGGGCCGGCTTACCATTCACCCTTGCCGCGACGGCGGATCCTGATGCGGAGGGTAGAGGCCGGCCTCGCGCCGCATAACGATGAAAGCTCGAATACGGCCAGTCGGCCACTCGGATAACGTAATCGTGTTTAACCGGGTTCCAATGGACATAATCGACGTGTTTAGCAAAGGCAAGGTCGTCGCGTATCTAGTGCTCCCAGAAGCGGCGTTGCGATAAACCCTAATTCCCGTCGCTTGCGGCGTGACGAGGTCAGATCGGTCGTAATCAAGTGCCTGACCTGCTGGCTTACCCTCCGTTTCACCAAGTTCCAGCGCAATGCGTAGTCTGCATCGCCTTCGGTTAACGTCCAGAAGCAGTGCAGATGGTCAGGCAACAAGACAAAGACATCGATGGTAAACGGATGGGCACCTTTTACCGCCCGTAGTGCCTCGCGCAGCGCAGAGTACGCGGGTGGATCGGTCAATAGGGCCTGACGTCGATAGGTATTGACAGTATTCCTTCGACCACATGCCGTGGGTGCGAACCCCGGAAGCACCCCAAGACGTGTCCGCATGTGCGGGTGATAAACATGCGGGGGACAGCGGTGAATGAATGAGCAAGTACGCCGCATCGTGGCGGATGTTCTTGATATGGACGAGGAACGGGTGACGGAGGATCTTAGCCCATCGACCGCCGACATTGGGACTCCATGAGTCATCTACGCATCGTGACCGCGAATCGAGGAGGAATGGGGGATCTCGTTCAGCATGGAAGAGGTTCAGGCGATCGACACCTGGGAAAGCTCGTCGCGGACAAGCGGCGTGACGCATGAGACCAACGGTCATCCTGAGGCGGTTCTGCTACTTCCACCGCTCGTCAGCCTCATCTGTTTCGTCAAGTACCGCGCCTACGTCAGCCCCAGAGCCGAGGTTGATCTCGTTCTTCAGCTTACCCTAGGACCTGGAGTTCGCATCAGCTCCTTCACTAAGATCAAGATCTCAGGGCCGCTCATCATCGGTTCCAACGCGCAGATCGCCACCGGATGCATCATAGGGGCGGGCCCTAAAGGCCTCGAGATCGGTGAGGACACTCTGATCGGTTCCAACTGCACCGCAGCATTGGGGCTGGCGTGATCATCGGAGTCAATTCAGTCGTGTCCGGAACGATCCTGGACAACGTCGTCATTCAGGGCAACCCGGCGAAGGTGATCTTCAAGCGCCGCTGAGCCCGGCATGGCAGCGCGGTGTGCTGCGGTGAAGCATCTCGCCCAGGCCAACGCGGCGTTTTCGCTGCTAAAGCGCCCCCGATTCAAGCATACGGTGGGTCGCCTGGCACCTTCTGTAGAGCTCCAACGCTTCCGGCACTGGGGTGAAGGATTGGATCACGTTTTCAAATTCACCTCCCGAAGCGAGGATCGGAGGCAGCTCCTGGGCAAGCTCCATGACATGCGCCCCGTGTTTTCTCGCGACCACGAGATAATAAAGATAGTGCAGTGCTCGAATGGCCAGGTTGGGATCGTTATAGGCGTCAAGAATGGGCACTAAAAAGGCAAGCTGCAGCGAGCGGGAACGCGCATCCAATATCAGCTCAGTGCTCTTCACCGTACAGATCATCGGAAGTGCTTTGGCCGTCTCGGCGTCATCGAACCCGATGGCCGGCCACGGAATTTCGGGTTGGGGGATCCCGAACTTCTCCGCGAAAGCCTTTTGATAACACCAGGCGAGGCTCGAGGCAACCGCATCGTCCACCGGTGCCGTGGCTGGATTTGAAAACTCACGCAACATCGGAACAAAGGCGCGCCGCAGATCCACCCGTGCGTGATCATTGCTTTGATCCGTCAATATGCGGTACCCCAGCCCGGCGATGAGGACCACACGAGAAAGGGCTTCAAAATTCGGTAATTCGTTGAGCAACAGTCGTATCGCCCGCGCGTCGATGGCGGTTTGAGTCCATGCCAGAAACGCGATCAGGTTCCCCGTAATATACGTGTTTCTCGATCGCTCCCATGAATTTAGGACGGCCTGCATCCGCTGTTCGCTTATCTCTCGCCCCTGAAACAGCTCGCCCGCCATGCGGTAGATATGAGAGTTGAATGCGGTCACACCGAAATCCTCGACATGACCCCATTCAAGGCATAGAGCAAAATATTGGGCGAGCAGAAACTCCTGCCAATGGCGGTGGGAAAAGCGGAC
>JBOHHR010000241.1:0-1931 GCA_050725475.1 Gammaproteobacteria bacterium
GCGATCGAAGGGTTCCAGGCCGTGATCCAAAGGCTGCTAAGCGAGGACACCAATGATTTGTATATGGAAGCATTGGAAAAGAATGAGGGAGAAGAAAATGCCGGCTCCGGCTTGGGCTATTTGACCATGATCAACGATTATGGAGCGCGGCTGGGGTGGAAATTCGAGCCTTGCCCCGATGATCCGCAGGTGACGAAGGTTACCACCCTTGTACAGCTTCCAATCTAGTGCTCTGCTGCCTAATTTTTATGTATCTGAGCGGTGCCTGCTTTGTTGCGGGTCCTTGAAATAGGGTGCACTATTCCCGCAGACCCGCGCCGCTGACGGCGGGCGGCTTGCAGATGCGGCAAAATAAGGTGAGAGCACTAGGCTGTACCAAACAATAACAGTATTAGCTGGTGACCAGGAGGGCGCCGTGGATATCATTAAAGACGACTACCAGGTGAAGTACGATGTGGACACTGCTACGGTGAGATGCTCGGGCTCATTCCGCTTAACAGGCGATGAATACGCCGCTATTACCGAGCTCCTGAACGCCGCCGCCGATGCCAACCCCGCCGCGCTTACCCTTGATTTGACCGATCTCCGTTTCCTCAATAGCTCGGGCATCAACACCCTTTCCAAATTCGCTATTCGCTTGCGCAAGCACAATGCCACGCAGGTTACGGTTAAGGGAAACAACGGCATCCCCTGGCAGCGCAAATCGCTTGCTAACCTGCAGCGCCTGTTGCCCACGTTGCAACTGGAGTTTGAATAATGGCCGAAGCGCAATCTCAAGCGTTCTCATCCAGCAAAGAGTTGGCGGACGAGATCGAGTCAATGCGCCTTCGGGTTGCCGAGCTCGAGCAGGAAAAGCAGGATCTCGAGACCGTGCTGGAAACAACTACGGAACACTCCGACACGGTGGAAGAAGAGCTGCACAGCAGGGCCGAGGAAGCGCTGCGAGAAAGTGAACGGCGGCTGCGCATGATCGTCGAAGCCACGCCCGTCGCTGTCTATATTACCCGCAAATCGGACAGCGAGGTCTTGTATACCAATGCTATGGGAGGACCGCTGGTGGGTATGGCAACGCAAGACCTGGTCGGCCGCAAGCTCGTGGACTTCTATGCTGATGCCAATGACCGGGTAAAGCTTTTGGAGTTGCTGGACAAAGACGGTAGGGTCGATCAGTATGAGGTGCAGATACTAACAGAAGGCCGAACGACTTTATGGGTGGAGACCTCGTGGCGTGAAATGAGCTTTAACGATGAGCCAAGCCTGCTCATCGCGATGCACGATATCACCCATCTCAAGGAGTTGAATCTTGCGGCCAGCCGCTTCGTGCCCAAGGAGTATCTCGCGTTTCTGGAAAAACAGAGCCTGGTCGATATTCACTTGGGGGATCACGTCACCGACGAGATGACGGTGATGTTCTCCGATCTGCGTTTTTTTACCACCCTATCGGAGGACATGAGCCCGCAAGAGAATTTCGATTTCGTGAATGCTTATCTCGGGCGGGTGAGCCCTGTGATTCGGCAACACCGCGGATTCATCGTTAAATATCTCGGCGACGGCATCATGGCCATCTTCCCGGGATGCGTGGACGATGCCGTCCAGGCCGGTATCGAGAAACTGAACCGGGTCAACGAATACAATGCCTATCGAAAAACCAAACGCCGCTTTCCCATACAGATCGGCATCGGGGTCAATACAGGACACATGATGGTCGGCATGGTGGGAGAGCGCCATCGCATGCAAGGCGATGCGTTTTCCGACCATGTAAATCTGACCTCCCGACTGGAAGGCCTGACCAAACACTACAGCATCTCGTTCATCATTACCGCAGCTACCAAAGAGCGATTGGCAGATCCCGGGCGCTACGATATCCGCTTTCTCGACAAGGTCCAGGTCAAAGGTAAATACAAGCCCTTGGATCTGTACGAGGTGTACAG
>JBOHHR010000242.1:0-10160 GCA_050725475.1 Gammaproteobacteria bacterium
CGTTGCCTTAGCGTCTTTGCTTTCGCCTCATCCCCGCCCAGGAATCGCGGCGCTTGCTCGTAGTAACTTAACAGGTCAGCCAAAGCGGCCGCATTATTGGGGTCCAGCTCTACCGCTTTTTCAAAAGCGCGCTTCGCTTGTCTCGCGCGGGTGAGCTTTCGCAGCCAGTTTGATTTTTGCGCTTGGCGCCCGTAGGCCTTTCCCAGCCAGTGGTGGAAACGCGACACCCGCGGCGCTTGGTGCACCGCCTGTTCAAACGCCTGTATCGCGGCTACGAAATCATGGCGTTCGTATGCCTTCATGCCTGATGCGAATGCGATCTCGCCGGGTGCGCTGATGGCCAAGCCTGAAACGAGTAGCATTGCCACCGCTCGAACTGTTGCTCGGATGAACCACAACACATTACGTGGGGCGAAATCGGCTATCATCTTTGACATCATTCGGGATCAAACTCGAGCGCGAAAGCGGAGAGTGCGCTGCGAGTCCGGATCGGGGAGGACAGCATACTCGTCAAACAAGAGGTTTCCTAGCCAGCCGAGTGTGCCTACAGGAAAATTGAAGCAGGTCGATAGAAATGAATAAGAGAATAATCATCGGTCGATCGCCTTTACAAAGGAGTTATTCGCATGGTAGTAACCAACCCCAAGGTCTCGCCCATAAGCGATCCGGACCAGAAACTGTACCGGCTGTTGGCGCGCCGAGTAGGGCCGATCCCTTTGCGCCAGCGGCTTGGGATCGAGTCGGATCGGGAGGCGCTGATTTATGGTCAAGGCCGCAAGCGGTTTCACATCGAGAATTGGGACGGCGGAGCGATCATTATCAGGGCTTTGTTTTACCTTGGATTTATGCATCGCCGCGCGCAACGTAATGCGCTCCGCATCGAGTCGCGTCATAACCGCATCGGGTTGGCTAAACTCCCCTCGGCCTTCGATGGTTTCACCATCCTGCACCTCAGCGACTTGCACTTGGACATGAACCAGGATTTTCCGCACGCCTTGGCCGAACGGATAAGGGAGCTCGAATACGATATCTGCGTGCTTACGGGGGATTTTCGCTATCGAACCTCTGGACCCATGGAGCCAGCCCTAGAGGGCATGCAGCGGGTGCGGGTGCATCTAAAAGAGCCGGTCTACGGAATATTGGGTAATCATGACTCTATTCGCATGGTGCCTGCCCTGGAGGAAATGGGGATCCGAATGCTCTTAAACGAAGCGGTTAGGATCCAGCGGGGCCAGTCTCATTTATATCTTGCCGGCATCGATGATCCGCATTACTATCGCGCCGAGAACTTCGAGCGGGCCTGTCGTGGCATGGATCACGCCGCAGTTTCCATCCTCCTCGCGCACTCTCCCGAAGTGTACAGTCGCGCGGCGCATGCCGGTTATGATGTGATGTTATGCGGTCATACCCACGGCGGGCAGCTTTGCCTGCCCGGGGGGATCCCCATCCTCGTGGATACCGACTGCCCAAGGCGATATTGCGTCGGTCCTTGGCGCTATCATCAGTTGCAGGGCTACACCTCGGTAGGAGCCGGTTGCTCGATTGTCGATCTACGGCTTAACAACCGACCGGAAGTGACTTTGCATCGGCTTGTCAGGATTTGACCAGGCCGAGCTTACGCGAAATCCCCTGCGCTCCTGAAGCGTTAGAGCCGTACCGCCCTTGTGCAAACTCCCTGGCAGACATCCTAGCGCTCAGCGCAGGGATCATGCTTCCGTTCGCGTTCGCCCCTTTTGCTTGGTTTCCCTTAGCCGTGTTGGCCCCGGCCCTGCTTTTCAGCGTGTGGGCCTCGGCAAGCGCGGGAAGGGCGCTGTGGCGCGGCTGGTTGTTCGGGATCGGGATGTTCGGGGTGGGAACATCGTGGATCCAGATCAGTCTTCATCAGTTCGGCGTGCCGGTCTTGGCCTTCTCTGTCTCCGCGACCGCTTTATTTATCGGGTTCCTGGCCCTTTTCCCAGCGCTTCTGGGGTACCTGGCCATCCGCTGTTCTCCGCGATCGGTAGGTCTCCGCCTACTGCTCGTGTGGCCGGCGTTGTGGACACTCACCGAATGGCTGCGGGGCTGGCTTTTTACCGGCTTCCCCTGGCTTAATCTGGGTTATAGCCAGATCGACGCCCCGCTCGCGGGGCTCGCCCCCGTGCTCGGCGTATACGGCGTGAGTTGGGCTACGGCCTTCAGCGCCGGCGTTATCTGTTACCTAGTCAAACATAGATCCCGGCATTGGCCTGGCTACCTAGCGCTCGCTTTAGCCCTGTGGGGCGGAAGCGCCTTGATCGGGCGCATCGCCTGGACACACGCAACGGGAGCGCCGCTGCGGATCGCGCTTATCCAAGGCAATGTCGAGCAATCCGACAAATGGCAGCCCGCAGAGCGCTACGCCACCCTCGAGCGCTACGTCTCTCTCAGCAGCCCTTATCTGGGCGCCGATGTCATCATCTGGCCGGAGACCGCGATCCCGATGTTCTACCATGAGGCACGCCCTTTTCTAGAGCAATTGCAGCGCCTGGCGAAGCGCTTTGAGACCCAGTTTGTGGTTGGGGTCCCGTACAGCGACGGAACGCGTGACTACAACAGCGTCATCGGCGTGGGCTCAGAGACGGGTGTTTACCATAAGCGGCACTTGGTGCCGTTCGGTGAATTCATCCCCTTTGCTTCGATCCTGAACCCGTTCTTGGAGCGGGTGGGGCTGAGGGCCGCGAGCTTCTCATCGGGCGAGCCTATACAGCCGGCTTTTATCGCCGGCGGCCAGGCGATTGGCGTGTCGATTTGTTACGAAGACGCCTTCGGCGAGGAAGTCATCGACGCCTTGCCTGGCGCAGGACTGCTGGTTAATGTCAGCAATGACGCGTGGTTCGGAGACTCCATCGCGCCCCACCAACATTTGCAGATCGCCCGCATGCGAGCGCTGGAGACTGGGCGTTTCCTGCTGCGCGCCACCAACACCGGGATCTCGGCCATCATCGGCCCGCAGGGAAAAATATTAAAACGGGCACCCCAGTTCGAACCGCATGCCCTGGCGATGAAGGTTTACGCCCACCAAGGAGCAAGCCCTTATACGCGCATCGGCAATTGGGGCATCGTCACCCCGCTGATTGTTATCGCTGTTGGGGGATTTATTCGGCGGCGCGGCGAAATTCCTCGCCGCCACAATTAGGACAGCGCGGGATCTCGTGGGTAGCGGCAAGGCGAACCTCTTCGCCACACCGCTCGCAGCGTAAGGTACCGGGACCCGCGATCTCGCCGTAACGCCAGCTAGCGGCTTGAAACGCCAGCCGATCCAGCTCCAATCGTGTCTGGTCCACCAGGCCGGCGAAAATCTCCCCAAGCTTATCCTCCACCAGCTCGAAGTCAAACCGCAGCCAGTCTGCCAGCTCGCGTTCCGTGCGTTGCAGGTAAGCCGCCGCGTCGTGCAGATCACGGCGGATGTAGGCCGCGACCCGGTCGGCTTCCTCGCGCGTCAGCTCTCCCAAGTCGATCGCCGTTTGGCTGGCCGACTCGACGGCGTGCTTTAGCGACGGCAGTGTCTCTTCACGGGCGAGCGCGAGGGTCTCCTTAGCGCGAGCGAGCATGCGATCATAGGCCAACGCTAAAGGATGGGGAAACGACTGTTTCGATTGCATCACGGCGTTCAAGCGTCCAGATCGGGGATCAGCTCGCTTCGCAGCCGGGTGATGAGGTCTTTCAACTGGAGCTTGCGTTTCTTCAGGCGCCTTAACTGCAACTGATCGACATAAACGGCCTCGGACATGCGCGCGATCATCTCGTCCAAGGCGCGATGCTCGCTCTGTAGCTCTGCGAGGCGCACCTTCAAACGTTCGATTTCCTCATGCGTTCGCGGGACACGGGTCACGGCGGCATGGAACGGGTCGCTTCATCGCGCAAGGCCCGGCGCAGAATTTTCCCTACATTGGATTTCGGCAACTCCTCCCGAAACTCTATCTGTTCCGGGATTTTGTACCCGGTAAGGTACTTGCGGCAGTGCGTGATCAGCGCCGCGGCATCCAGATTGGGGTCGTTCTTTACCACAAAAAGCTTGACCATCTCCCCACCCACGGAATCAGGCATGCCCACCGCGGCTACCTCTCGAACGCCTGGATGTTCCGCGACAACCCCCTCGATCTCGTTGGGATAAACATTAAACCCGGATACTAAGATCATGTCTTTCTTGCGGTCAACGATATGAAGATAGCCCTGTTCATCCATGGTGGCAATATCACCGGTACGCAACCAGCCCTCCGGGGTGAGGATCTCGGCCGTCTCTTCGGGTCGCTTCCAATAACCTTGCATGATCTGTGGTCCGCGGACCCACAACTCCCCGGTCTGACCAAGCTCGAGCGTGCGACCTTCATCATCTCGTATGGAGCATTCCGTGGACGGAATGGGTAGCCCTATGGAGCCGTTGTGACTTGCGAGATCCAGGGGATTGATGCAAACAGCCGGTGACGCCTCGGTTAACCCGTAGGCCTCGATCAAAGTACATCCGGTGGTCTTTTTCCAGCGTGCCGCCACCTCCGCGTGCACCGGCATTCCGCCTCCCAGGGTGAGCTTCAGGCCTGAGAAATCCAACTCGTCGAATCCCGGTGTATTCAGCAAGCCGTTGAACAGGGTATTGACGCCGGTAAGGACCGAAAATCGGGCTTTGCGTAATTCCTGCACAAAACCCTTGAGGTCGCGCGGGTTGGTGATCAGATGATTCAGCCCTCCGATCGACAGAAACAGCAGGCAGTTCGCCATCAGCGCGAAGATATGGTAAAGCGGCAAAGCGGTAACGACCGTTTCTTTGCCCTCTTCCACCACCTGGCCGATCCAGCTTTTGCACTGCAGCAGGTTGGCGAACATATTCCCGTGCGTCAGCACAGCACCTTTGGACAGGCCTGTGGTGCCGCCCGTGTATTGCAAAAACACCGGGTCACGCTGGCTTAACGGAACCGCTTGCAAACTATTTTTTGTATCAAGGGCCTGCCGGAAGTCCCTATGTTGGATATGGGAGGGCAGTTTATAGGGAGGGACTAAGCGCTTAAGATGCTTAACCACCAAGTTGACGACGGACGATTTGGGAAAAGCCAGCATGTCGCCAAGCTGTGTTGTCACCACTGCCTTGAGAGCGCTGCTGTCGATCACCGGTGCGAGTACATGGGCGAAGTTCTCCAAAATGACCATGGCAACCGCCCCACAATCAGCCAGCTGATGCTCCAGCTCACGCGCGGTATACAGAGGATTTACGTTCACCACCACTAGACCAGCCCGCATCACACCGAATAGCGCGATCGGATATTGCAGGAGATTCGGCATCATCAGTGCGACGCGCTCGCCCTTCTTAAGGCCGAGGTCCTGCTGCAGATACGCCGCAAAACGAGCGCTCAAGCGATCCAGCTCGTTAAACGTTATGCTCGTTCCCATGTTTGTGAATGCGGGACGATCGGCGTAGTGCGCCACAGCTTGGTCGAAGACCTCGACCAAAGACGAATAGGCATCGAGATCTATTTCGGGGGAGATCCCTTTGGGGTAACTTTTTAACCAGATATGGTCCAGCATCTCAGCGCACCGCGGCGGCTGATTCAGCCATTTTCGTCTATTGTAGCAGTTCCCATATCGCTGCGTGGGATCTGCGATGTTTGAAGAAGCATTGTGGCGGGAACCGATCCCGCCACACATCCTCAGAAACGTACCGGACCAAGGCTCACGGACACGTGAAAAACGTCACCGAGAGCGAGCGCGCTCAAGATGCGTCGTCATTGGGCCGTTGGCGCAAGTCACAAGACAGTCCGATGAAGGGCGCATTCTGTACATCCATTCGGGCCAACATTTGTATCCCCAGGCATTATGTCGAGTCACTTCGGGTAATCTCGGCTAAACCGCTTCCGCAGCTCCTTGCGCATCATCTTGCCGAGGGCATTCTTCGGGATCTCTGAGACAAAACGCACGTAACGGGGCGACTTGTTTCTCGCCAGGCGCACCTGACAAAAGCTGAGCAACTCCCCCTCCGTCAAGCTCTTGTCCTCCTTTACCACGACGACCGCGGCCACCTCCTCTCCGAATACGGCATCGGGAACTCCGATCACCGCGACCTCCAGAACGCCAGGATGTTGGATGATGACCTCTTCGACCTCACGGGGATAGATATTGAACCCGCCCCGAAGGATGAGGTCTTTCTTGCGCTCCACGAGGTAGAGGTAACCATCGGCGTCCTGGCGGGCCATATCGCCGGTGTGCAACCACCCATCGCGTAAAGTCTCTGCACTCTCCTCGGGAAGCCCATGATAGCCTTTCATGACGTTTGGACCGCGCACCCAAAGCTCCCCGATCTCGCCCACCGGGAGGTCCTTTCCCTCTTTATGTACGATCCGCACCTTATGTACGATCCGCACCGAGACTCCCGGCAATGGCTCTCCTACGGAGCCGGGTTTGATCGGGCGCCCCGGACGATGGGCGCTGACCATCGGTGCGGCTTCCGAAAGCCCATAGCCTTCGCGTACCTCGCAATTGAATCGCCTCATAAACGCCCGCAAGAGTTCCGGAGGCAAGGGTGCCGCCCCGCATCCCACCGTTTGTAACGAACTGAGATCGTATTTATCGACATCCGGATGCTTGAGCATCAAATGCAACATGGTGGGCACCGCATTCATTGTGTTGATTTTATATTTTTCGATGAGCTTAAAAGCCCCTTCCGTGTCGTAGGCACGCATCAAGACGACGGTGGTGCGGGTCAGAAACCGCGTATTCATCACCGTAACCCCATACGAATGGGACAGCGGCAGCGCGGCGAGGGCGACTTGCGGGCCTTCTACTAGAAGGCTCGCGGCCTCAGCGTTGCTATACAGGTTCCCATGGGTCAGCATTACCCCCTTAGGGATGCCGGTAGTGCCGGCCGTGTAGAGGAGCACTGCCATCTCCTCATCTCGTGTGTCTGGAGTATCAAATGTCTCGACTGCGCCCGCAATCAGATCGTCGAAGAACAGGGTGTTCTCGAGACTGGGATTGTCAATCAAGATGATGTGCTTGAAGGCCCTGGCCCCTTTCGCAACCTCGTCTATCAAACTCAAGGATCGCTCGCTGGTGATCACGGCAGCAGGCTTGGAATCGCTGATGATAAGTTGCAACTCAAGCGGGCCGATGCCCAAGCTGACCGGCACAACAATGACGCCTAGCCGAAACAAGCCCAGATAGGCGATGAGCACCTGGGGGCAATTCGGCAGCAATACCACGACGCGCCCGCCGGACTTCAGCCCCAAGCTCTGCATCGCGTTCGCGCACTGCCGAGAAAGACGCACCATGTCTTTATTGCTGTAGTGCTTGCCTTCGAAGATTAAAAAGTCAAACGTGCCAAACGCATCGATACTTCGCTCGGCCAGAGTCGCCAAGTTCATCGGTTCGCATCCTCTTCGGGATAGTAGAACAATTGTAAGCGCTGGATGAACTGCAGGCTATTCAGGAAAGCCTCGGCTATCCCCTCACGGAGGCGAGGATTTAAAACTGCCTTGCTTTTGCAGATTCGTTAGAGGCCACTGGAAAATTCTTCGTCGAAGTTGGCAAGATTGCAAAAAGACTGCATCAACTATCGGATTCAAACATTCCCGAAAACTGGTGTAAGTTAGACAAGCAACGCTTATCCGTAGCGAGCAGAAACACTCTCCTTTTACTGTCGAGGGACATTGCCCTTGATCTACAACCACCTAAGAACCAGGACCTTGAAAAGTATGTGAATGTGAAGCTTCCCGCAGAAGACAGCGATAGACAAGGTCTGGAAGGATTTGAAGGTCGTTTATGATGCGATCAAAACATTTCCAAGACCAACGAACAACCAGGCACGACCAGCTACAACGAATCCGAAACAGGTCATCGCATAGCATTGTCGGCTATAGAAAAAGCTCGGGACGACGCTGAGCGCGCCATGCAAGACGCGCAATCGGCACATTGGGAGGAGGAGCTCGCCAACAGGTTACGCAAGCGCAGGAGGAAGTACGTGGGGGACTACAACCAACGATAGGTTATCTTTCAACAGTAATCGACCGCCAGCTAGGGGCTGCGTACTCCAGTATAAGCCACGAGTGGGGGCCCGCAGAGTTAGCGTGCGAGGAAGGCCGCGTAGTTCTGGGTCACATCATGGTCCTTCGTCCCCTCCCAATAGCTTTCGGCGTGAGCCTCGTAGTGATGGAGGGTACGGGAAGTGATATCGTCCAAATTGTCGGGAGAGAGCAACTTCGCCATGACGCGAGCATCGCACACAATCAAGGCTTTCGAAAGATTGGAGGCTATCCCGGGAGACGAGTGGGCCCGGCTGTGCCACGGCGGCTTCCCCTTCACCGATTACGTCTACCTGCACGCGCTGGAAGAGACCGGGGCGGTGGGTAGCCGTTCCGGCTGGATCCCGCACCATCTCACCGCCTGGCGGGGGGGCGAACTCGAGGGCGCCTCCTTTCTTTACCTGAAGGATAATAGCTACGGCGAGTACATTTTCGACTGGGCGTGGGCGCAGGCGTACGCGAGTTCAGGGCTGCCTTACTATCCGAAGCTCGTCTCCACGATTCCATTCACGCCTGCGACCGGACCCAAGCTCCTCTTTTCCGGGGCGGCGGATCGCGCGCACGTCGCCTCGCGGCTGATCGGCGCGGCGAAAGAGAAGACGGAAGCCTTGGAGCTGAGCTCTTTGCATTACCTGTTTCTGCGGCCCGAGGAGATCCCCTACTTCGAGCGCGAAGGTTTTCTCATCCGGCACAGCTTTCAGTACCACTGGAAGAATCAAAACTTCCCGAGCTTCGATGCCTTTCTGGCGAGCCTCAAGCCGCGCAAGCGGAAGCAAATTATCAAAGAGCGCCAAGAGCTGCGAGCACGCGGCCTCCGGATCTCGATCCTGCGAGGCGGGGACCTACGGCCGCAGCACGCCATCGTTTTCTACGGTTTTTATCGGTCGACCATCGAGAAGATGGGGGCCATCCCGTATCTCAATCTCGCTTTCTTCCAGCGGGTTTTTCAGTCGATGCGGGACCGGGTCGTATTGATTCTTGCGCAAGAAGCGGGCACCCCCGTAGCGGGCGCCCTGTGCTATGAAAACGGCGGCTGCCTCTATGGAAGGTACTGGGGAGCGAGCCGGGAGATCCGAAACCTGCACTTCGAGCTCTGTTATTACCAGCCCGTGGAGTATGCCATCGCCAAGGGCCTCAAGCTGTTCGAAGCCGGCGCCCAGGGAGAGCACAAGATCGCGCGCGGCTTTCTTCCCGAGCTGACGTACAGCGCGCACTGGATCCGCCATCCGGCGTTCCGCAACGCCATCGGGCGGTTCATCGGTGAGGAAAAGAGGGCAATCCGGGTGTTTCTCGAGGAGATGAAGGCGCACTCTCCGTACCGGGAATGTAGAAGCGCCTCGTAGGTCATCCCGGTTTCGTTTCCAAAGACTTGCCCGCACACCGAGGTACTGGGTCGCTTCTGCCGCTCCCGCCGCGTAGAGCGAGGGTGTGGCTTAGGCTAAACTCGCGCCATGAAGGAAAAGGAGGCAAGCGCCGCCCTGCACACGCCGGTGATGCGCCAATACCTGGAAACCAAAGCGCAATTCCCGGATAAGCTCCTCTTCTATCAGATGGGGGATTTCTACGAGCTGTTCTATGAGGACGCGCGCCGCGCTTCGGAGCTGCTGGGGATCGTGCTGACGACACGGGGCGTCTCGGCGGGGGAGCGCATTCCTATGGCCGGGGTACCTTTGCACGCGGCCGAAGCCTATCTCGCCAAGCTGATCCGGGCGGGGGAGTCCGTGGCCGTGTGCGAGCAAATCGGTGACCCTCGCCGGGCTCAAGGGCTGGTGCAACGCGACGTTACCCGCATCGTGACCCCTGGCACCATCACCGACGAAGCGCTGCTCAATGAGCATTCGGACAACTTGCTTATGGCTGTTTATCCAGGCGCTGACGGCTATGGCATCGCCAGCCTCGAGCTCTGCAGCGGGCGCTTTCAACTCCTAGAGGCAGACGCGGCGGAAGGGTTGCTGAGCGAGCTGGAGCGGCTGAAGCCGGCCGAAATCCTGATCCCGGAAGATTCGCCCCTGGAGGCGCCGATCAGGGGCTACGCTAGGCTGCAAACCATGCCTCGGTGGTACTTTGATTCGGACACGGCGCGGCGCGCATTGTTTTCCCAATTCGGGATCCGCGATCTTGCTGCTTTGGGGCTGG
>JBOHHR010000243.1:0-4329 GCA_050725475.1 Gammaproteobacteria bacterium
ACCATCAACAGGCCGCCTTGCAGATCGAGGCGCAGATCCAAAGCTTGGGCGGCACCCCGGTACACGACTCCGGCGCTTGGGGTACATGGTCTAAGCTGGTCATGGGTACAGCCAAGCTGTTAGGCGATAAGGCGGCGCTCAAGGCATTGAAAGAAGGTGAGGAAAGCGGCCTTAAGGAATATCAAGACCTGCTCTCCGATACCACTGCACCGCGCGAGGCGACTGGCCTGGTCGATGGCCTGATGGCAAAGCAGCAGACGCATATACGCACCTTGGACAATATGATGGCAAGGCTTTGAGCGGTCCGATAGCAGCTATAAGGACGCGGATGTAAGGACATCACCCTTCGCCGGGGAGCGGCCCACCGAGAGCTTCCCCGGCATTTTTTCGATCAAACGCGGAACTCATCGGGACGGAGAGTTATCGCCGTGAAGGATTTGCAAGTGCTCGGCGAACAGCATCTCGTAAAGCAGAACGGCTGGGTCAAGATCGCCCTATAAATAGTGCCAACGCGGACACCGATCTCAGCTTCCGACACAACTCTTTGGAGGACAAACGCTACTGCTCGAGGGACGACTGGGCACAGAGCTTGCGAAAGCGGAACGTGCACTAAGCTGGAGGTTATTTTGATGAAGAAAGTATGTCTTGTTTTGTTGCTTTCGTTAGGCGTTGCTCTTTCCGGTTGCGCCTCTGCGCCGCTTTGCGGGGCCGGCGGGGCCGCAGGCGGTGCTTACGCGGGCCACAAGCTCGGGAAGGGCAGCTCAGGTGCCACTATTGGAGGCGCCGCGGCTGGTGGTGCTTTGGGGGCCGCTGTCTGCGACTAGATTTTTTCATCCCCCAGCTTGAACCGGGTGATGATCAGATAATGCGATCATACCGCGTCTAATCGAGCCCTGCGTAGTGCTTCGGTTGGCTGTGAAACGCCGGGCAGGAGCCGCGCGTGCTTGCTTACTGGCGGCGCGGTCGCGGTTCCACGATTAACAAAAGGGCACTTCGATAAATCGATTCCCTGCGCCCCGATCCCATTCCGGTAAAGGGTGGTTCGGAGGCAGCCGGCCGGCAAACACCGTAGCGACGACGGCGCCGGGATGCGCCTCGATCAATTGGCCGCAAGAGAAGACTCCATCGTCACAGTGCGGCGAGACGACGAGCAGTGGTTCGAGTTGCTCCAAGGCGGTGTCCCGAGTATCTGATCGCCTCGACAAACAGGTGAGATCCCCGGTTCCTTAGAGAAACACTACCCGATATTTCACCGCACCGCGGAGTCTCCAAAACACCGCAAGTGGCGGGATCAACGCGGAGGTGATCAGCATTCTCAAAACGTGGCTCAAATGGCGCGCTGTGCCTTTAAGCCGCCGCACAGCGAAGTCCGCGGTCAGTCCGGCCCAGATCGCCAGCGGCATCGAATCGAGCCGCACGTAAGGTCTAGATCATTTCGAGATCGGGAAGCTAGCCACTGTGGGCTAGGGCCGCCCGAGAGTTCTCACCTCACAAGCTCGTCCGGTGCGACACTAGGTGGGGCTGCATATTTGGCGTACAAACCTTCGCAAGGAGGTTTTTTGGTAACAATTACCGATCTTTAATGCCTCTTACCACTGCCGAATTTCTAAGGGCTCGATATTTGCCGTGAAAACTTTTCAAATTCTTCCGGACTTAGATTTCCATCACCGTTATCATCAAGCCGATCCCAATTTTCGGCCAAGTCTTGGTCGCCCTTGACCTCTCCTTTGGAGATCCTTCCGTTCTGGTCTTGATCCAAACGCCTAAACTGCATGGCGGGCTCTTCCAGTGCTTGCTCCTGATGCGGGCTCGAAGGCACGGCCTGCGTCGCTTCATCCTGTGAAGCCTTAGACTCCTCGGTGGTTTCTATGCCCGACTCGGTCCCTTCTACGGCCTGTGTTTGATGTGGCGTGACGGGTGCCGCCGCACTGCTCTCACTAGATTTTTCGGCCTGCGCGGTCATCGTAATGAGCGCGATAAATAAAAAAGCAAAAAGCGTATTCATCGACATTTCGATCTCGTCTTCATCTATTGTCATATATTGTTCGCTGAGCGCGCGGTTCACCGCCATCTCAGACTGTCGCGACGTATCGGCCGGCGCTGTTGCCATCCCGTCAACTCAACGACCACGAGGCTGGCGATCAACCCGTATCAAGCGCTCCGTGGCCGCGGCTTATCAATAAGTGCTCGGTTCGCCGGCGCCTTCCTTCTCTGTGGGTATGCCTTGCTCTGCCGGTATGCGTGTCACGACCGCGAACTCCTCAGCGCTCAGCTTGCCGTCTGAGTTTTTATCCAGCACGATCATTTGTTCCGATAGGCCAGGCACGGCTATGGATTCCGTCGCAGAGATGAAGCCATCCTTGTCCTTGTCGATTTCTGAGAAGTCCGGGACTGCCTGCACCGGCAGGGCGAACCAGCCTAGGGCTGCCACGGTTGTGAGAATCGAGATTGGTTTACTGTTCATCAGAACTCCTTCGGTTACTGCTAAAAACGTGACCCGAGGCCGACGGCACACTGCACTACTAATCCCATCAACCTCGAATCGAAAGCGACTTTGCTGGGGGACTACGGCTCGCCCGGATGGAGCGCAACCAGGGATGATGAGCCTTAACTTAAGGAATCATCCCGCCGCCCCTATGCCCTTGTGTTGGGTTCTCTGCTGTTCAGCCATAGTTCTTTTCCTCCGGATTGAACGTTACGATTTTACCGTACCATCAGAGTGACGTACTTTGTGTGCGCCTCTCCATGGCTTCATTTACGGCCGGGCAACCTCTATGCCATCTTTATATCCCGAAGGCGGAGCATTCACTAGATAGCGATTAGATGGCGTTTCTTTCGTCGGTAAGGATGGCCGCGGTGGATGTAAACTTTGCACGTACAATCCGCCGGAATTCTTAGGCTCTCATCGCTAGGTTGTCGGGATTCGCGGTCCTTCTGTCCGAATTCCCACTTCTTTTGCATCCCCATGAAGATCCTCGTTATAGACAGTGCGGATCCCGCGTTAAGTTTAAAGTCCCTTATCAGAAAGAGACAAGGCGTTTTCGATCCGGCAAAAACCGCGTGAACGATTCGGGCGGCTCGATGTATTGGTAAACAATGCCGCCGAGCAACATCCGCAGAAGAGTCTTGCGGACATAAGCCGCGACCAGCTCGAGCGGACTTTTCGCACCAATATCTTTTCGATGTTCGCGTTTAAGCATGCGCTATGCGACCGACGCAGTGCACGGAGCCAAGCGCCGACGATTGACCCGCCGCGAAGTTATGGCTTTGGGTTCGGGACGCTGACGGCCCGTGGTGCTGTCGAAGGGGCAGCGGGGCGAAATGGTGAACGTCGCCCGATCCCGCAGTTCAATCAACGTCCTCGGCTACTCTCGGGCAGTGGGGGCGCACTTTCAGAGCGACAACCTTCAAGGTCCCGCAAGATGCGGTCAAAGAAACCGCCGCGGTGGAGCGAGTGGACTACGGCAATGAACAAGAGCGGTAAACGGACTTCGGAACAAGACCCCCTCGCCTTCCTCGCCGGGGGCGGCGAGATGGGTGCGCTCGTGCGCGCGTTCGACTGGTCGAAGACGACGCTCGGCCCCGTCAAGTCCTGGCCGCAGAGCCTCAAGACAGCCCTGCGGATCATGCTCAACTCCCGCTATCCAATGTGTGTCTGGTGGGGGCCGGAACTGATCAATCTGCACAACGACGGCTACGCTCCCATCCTCGGCCAGCGCCACCTGCTGCCCTTGGCCAATCCGGGCCGGTCATCTGGTCCGAAATCTGGAACGACATCCAGCCTCTGATGCAACCGGCCCCGCTTCCTTCTCGTAGCGGACCGACAAAAGCGAACGATTTCTGTAAGATTTACGCGTAAAAATTACACTGGATGTAAGTCTTACCGAGACCCCGGCACGATTTACCTCCCACCTTTCTCGGACGCGCGAGCGAACGCGCGTCGCGCAGGATGGACGCGGGTGACCGCTTTCGGAGACCCGGGCTGGGGGCTAGACACCCCGGCTACCCGATTAGCCGGCGCCCAACTCGGCCAGTAGCTTCGTCAGGGCGCCGTGGTCCACCGGCTTGACCAAATGGCCCTCGAACCCGGCCTCTCTGGACTTTCGTCGGTCTTCGTCCTGACCCCATCCGGTCAAAGCCACGAGCAACCATCTTCTTACCCCACGGCTGCTGGTGTAGTATCTTGCGGGCCGCTCTTCGTGGCCGTTCATTTTCGGCAGGCCGATAGTCGAGCAGCACCACGTCCGGCTGGATCGTCGCCGCCGCTTCCGCCGCTTCCGTCGTAGGCCATATGCGTCTCGTGGCCGCTGATCTGCAACAGCATGGAGA
>JBOHHR010000244.1:0-8500 GCA_050725475.1 Gammaproteobacteria bacterium
GCTTACACCTTCGCGACCCCGCAGGTAGCGGAAGTTGGGGGCGAAACCTTTGCGGTGCCGTCCCTCAACGCCACATGCAACCCGCACAAGGTGGTGCAGGGATGAAGGCACGATCTCCTCCCTGGAATATCGCAAGCAAAATCCGAATTGGAAGATGAGGAGGGCACCATGGACCGCATATTAATAAAGCACATAAGCGGCTCGAGGGCGAATCAGATTGACGTATTTTTGACCCAGGAGAATAAGGAGATCCGTTTGGGCCGCGATCTCTGTGCCGAAGTCAAATTCGATCCCGATCGGGACGATCAAGTCAGCCGCATGCACGCCCGGATCTCCCAGGACCAGGCTGACAAGACGCTGTTTACGGTTACCGATCTTGAAAGCCGGAATGGGACTTTTATAAACAAAACCAAGATACTGGGCAAGGCCCGCCTGTACCCGGGCGACAGGGTGCAGTTGGGCGCCGGGGGACCGGAAGTCGAGTTCGATGTGGACCCGCGTCCCCCTGGGCTGACCCGCTTAGCCTCCTCTGCGGAGGTGATGGCCTCGCACCCGACCCGCCACGAGCCGACTGAGACGGCGTTGGTGGCCGCGACCCAGCGCATGGGCGCGCAGCAGGCGCTTGCCCCGCCACCGGCGGTGGGACGAGCAACCGTCGAACGCTTGCTCGCGCAGACCAAAGGCGATACCCGCAAACACCTGATCAATGGAGCCGCGGTTTTGGTGGCCATCGTGGTGCTGGTGGCCGGGCTGTTCATGTACCGGGGTAAGCTCGGCGAGGAAGAAATGCAGCGAAAAATGACCGAAACCAAGGAAGAGCTGGAGAAAAAGGCCGTGGAGGGCCTAAAAGAGCTGGCGCGAAACCAACCCGCCTCAGCGCAAGAGATCGTCCGCAGCTACGCATCATCGACGGCGTTTATCGAGGCCTCCTGGAAGCTCATTTACACCCAAACAGGTGGCCAGATTTACCACGCGAAGGAATGCGTACCGATCGACGCGAAGAGATGTAAATGGTTTCCTGCCTATGTCCTCCTAGAGGACCGGATTGAACCATTACTATCGCTCGATGGGGCGGGAGGAAGGAATACGGCCATCGGTGGAGGGGGACACACGGGCTCGGGATTTGTCGTGCAGGAAAACGGTTTTATTCTCACTAACCGCCATGTAGCGGCGACCTGGGAGACCCGGGCCGTGTTCACGCCAGCCTGCAGCATAACAATATAGTGATCCTGCACGATTTTCTTGAGGTTGGCGGACACCCCTGCATCATCATGGAATATGTTGCCGGTCAGACGCTGCTGGAGGAGATCAAGGCCGATGGCGGATTGCCCATATCCCGGGCGATATGCGTTTTTCAGGCCCTGGTGGAAGCGATCGCCTATATGCACGACAATGGCATCATCCACCGCGACATCAAGCCGAGCAACGTGAAGCTGGCTCCGGACGGCCAGGTCAAGCTGCTGGACTTCGGGATCGCTAAGGCGGATCACAGTCCCCGCTTAACCCGAAGCGGTGATGTCGTCGGCACATTGCTTTATCTGGCGCCTGAACAGCTACGAGGAGAACCCGCAAATTATCAAACCGATCTCTGGTCCTTGGGGGTGTTGTTTTATCAAATGGTCACCGGCAAGTCGCCTTACGGGCCGGTTAAGCTCGCCGACTTGCCGGATAAGATCATTAACGCGGACTATCTGGCGCCCGCAGCGGTGCAGCCCCAACTGCCCTCGGAATTGATAGCCATCATCGATCGCTGCTTAAAAAAGGATCCCCAAAAACGCTATCAAACCGCCAGATCCCTGCTTCAAGACCTGAGTTCGCTCTTTGCGGGTGCGGGGGCCCCGTCTAGGGGGGAAACGCAGCGCGAGGCCGGGTTACTTGCTGTGATAAAATCGTACTGGCCGGCGGCTGTGTCAGTGAGCGTTGTGCTGTTGCTACTGGGCTTTTATTTCTTTACCACTCCGGTCAAACCCCGGGGGGCAGATGTGGCCTTATCACCAGAGATAGCGGTGGAAAAAGAGGAAGCGCATGTTGACGATCTTCGGCCGGTTCGGATCGGTGTCTTGGGAACCGCAGCCATGCTTTATCTCCGTAGTGCGGGGCGCTGGGTCGGGCCTTTTGACACTCCTTACGAGTTCAAGCAGCCTCTGGGCAAGCGGGTGGATTGGATGCTCAAGAGCCCAGGGTACCGGGACAAGCTGGGTCATTTCACGGTTCAGCCCGTCAATCAGTATACCTACGTAATGTGTAAGCAAGACCAAGAGTGTGCACCAGACTGATGTTCAACACGGGGACTACGAGGTCGAAGCGGGCCTGCTAAGCGATGTAGGGTGTTGCCGGCAGGCAAACCAAGACCTTATCCGCTACTTAAAGCCAGCCGATCATGCTGTGCTTAAGGAGAAAGGCGTGCTTGCGATCGTGGCCGACGGCATGGGGGGGCACCAAGGGGGACAGCTCGCCAGCCAACTGGCTGTCGATGCGATTCAAAAGCGCTACTACGCGCGCCCCCGAGAAAACGCTCCGAGATCCCTGAAAAAGGCGTTTGCGGAAGCGAATTCGTTCGTGTACCAGCGCTCTTTGGAATCCGAAGCGCTGCACGGCATGGGAACCACGGCGAGCGCGCTGGTGGTGAAAGACCGCCAGATCTATTTCGCTCATGTTGGCGATAGCCGGATCTACCGGCAGCGAGATGGCGAGCTCGCCCGCTTGACGGAAGATCACACCGTGGTCACGGAAATGGTCCACCGAGGCCTGCTTACCCTTGAGCAGGCACGTCAGCATCCCGATCGTTACATCGTCACTCGTGCTCTAGGGACGCACCCCGAAGTCGAGATCTTTACCCCCAAGGCGGCGCTGGCGGTTCATAGTGGAGACTGTTACGTGCTGTGCACGGATGGCTTGCACGATCTGGTCACCGATGACGAGATCGGAGCAATCGTCGCGAACAGATCGCCCCATGAAGCCTGTGCCGAGCTCACCACCCTAGCCAAGAGACGGGGAGGCCCGGATAATATATCGGTTGGGGTTTTGGCTGTTCGAGCCGTGGATAAAACGTCACGATCAGCCGGTGACACCCGGGCTTGATTGCAGGAGATGCTTATGGAACGCGAACTCGGTCACTACAGGATTATGGAGAAGCTCGGTGAAGGCGCGATGGGCGAGGTCTTCAAGGGCTTGGACACGCTTCTCGAACGCGAGGTCGCGATCAAGCTGCTGCGGCCCGAGCTCAGCAACCGCCCGGATATCGTCGAGCGCTTCCGCACGGAGGCCGTGGCTTTGGCCAGGCTGAACCATACCCATATCGCGACCCTCTATAGCTTCCTGCCGCATGAAGGCCAATATTTCATGGTCATGGAGTTCGTGCGCGGTGAAAGCTTAGCGAAGCTGATCGAGCGTAACCGGGCTTTACCTTGGCAGCAAGCGGTGGGGCTTGTCTCGCAGGCCTTAGAAGGCTTGGAGCACGCGCATCGCCTCGGGGTGGTGCATCGCGACATCAAGCCCTCCAATATGATGGTGACTCATAGCGGGGTCCTCAAGGTCATGGATTTCGGGATCGCCCGCATCTTGGAAAAAGCGCGTCTGACCCGCGCGGGCCATTTGATCGGCACCTTGGAGTACATGTCACCGGAGCAGATCGCCGGCCTCGACACCGATGCCCGGGCCGATCTCTATTCTCTCGGCGTGGTTCTTTATGAGCTGGTGACCGGGCGGGTGCCGTTTGAGGCCAGCAGTGACTATGACTTGATCAAAGCGCAGATGGAGGAGCCGCCCAAGCCACCCCGGATCCGTGCCCCTGATCTTCCTGTCGGTGTCGAGACGCAGATCCTAATAGCGCTGGAGAAAAAGCCGGAGAGCCGCTTTGAGAGCGCCGCCGATTTTCATGCCGCACTGGCTGCGATCGCGACTCTCGGACCGGATCCGGGTCCAGAACATGAACGGCCCAAGGCCCCGCCCGAAACGCGGTTCGTGAGCCAGGCTCAGAGCGCGGCTCCTAAAGAGACCGTCGCCGTCAAAGTGCTGGCATTTAAGACCGGAACGGCTCCTCGAGGCGAGGCCCGGCCTCTGCCTACAGAAGAACCCCGCCGACGGAAAAGCAGCCCGTTAACTTACGCCGTGGTTGCCGTTGTGGCCGTGATCGCGGGGCTGATCGGGCTGGCAAGGTATTGGAACCCATCGCCCCCAGCCTCAGACGTCCCAAAACCACCCGTATCCTCATCCTTGAACCCGCAGCCCTGGGAAAAGGATCGGGTTGAGCAGAACTCAGCGTTCCAAAAGCCGGAAGAAAATATCGTAAAGCCGGTGGTAGCCGAGCTCAGCGTGGAAGAGATCCAGCACGCGCTAGGGAGGCCGGAGCCTGTCTTCATTCCTCTCCCACAGGTGGAAGAAGAGGTGATCCCCCCGGAGGAAACCCAGCCGAAGCAAGAACAGCGCAAAAAAAAGAAGCAAGAGCAGGTGGCTGAGAGAACCGAGCCGCCCCGTCCCAAGCCGAAACCCAAACAAAAACCGAAGTGGGAAATCATCCCGGGTGATACGCGCCCCTTGCAGTGAGATCTCGGGAAAAACTGGGCGGCTGGTCAAGCCGGTCCCAGCTCGAGCTTCATGCGATCGAATTCCGGCGAGCCCTCGGCCGCTGTGGGAGCAAGATGGCCGAGCAGCCGCTTCAAGGACCGTAAACGGCGATGATCTTTCAGGTGCGAAGCGCTCTGGCTCAGCGGCAAGCGCTCCGTTACTCTGAGCATCGCATAGGGATCGAAGCCCGCCGTTTGGAGCAAGCGGGTGGCGATCTCGTCGGCTGCCAGCTCTTTTTCAACATCGATAACTTGAGTGATCGATCCCACGCCAATACGCTCCCCTTTGCGAGCGGAGAACCAGGTCTGCGGATCCCAAATCCCCCTGTCCCGGGACAGGGTGCAGAAATGGCCACCGATTTGGTGACCGATCTCATGGGCTAGGATCGCAGCGAGCTCATCCGCTGTTTTGGCGGACCGGATCGCACCCTCGGTGACATAGATATATCCTCCGCCGATGGAAAATGCGTTGACGGAATAATCTCGAACCACCCGGAACCGCCAGGTTGCGGAACGATCCTCGGCGGCCCTGACCAAATCCATGCCCAGGTCTTGCACGTAGTCCGTCACCTGATCGTGGCCCCGCAAGGGCCATTCCTGCGCGATCTGCTGCGCGGTCTTGCGCGCTTGTTTCACTTCCGCCGCACAAAAGCCGCCTTCTCGCCCTGCGGCCGTGGCGGCCATGCTCACGGATAAGCATGCCATCCCCAAGTACAGCAAGCTCCGCCCACCGAGAGTCGGCGACCGGCGCCGATCCCCCTTAGGCCCATTCTCCTTAGCTAGAGACCACAAACACCGACTCGTCGACATCGTAGCTGGTGCCCGCCTGCACCTTATGTTCTACCACATAGGTACCGGGCTCGGCGTTTTGCGGGATGGGGATATAGGCTTCCGCGGCATACCCGCCCGGGGCCCGAACCTGGTTCGCCGCGGGCAGTGTCGCCAGAGGTTGGCCATCTTTCTTCAACGACCAGGTCTCGGCGATCTGGATCGAGGATATTCCCGCGGGGGCGTTCACCAAATAATCGGTGACCACCTTGACCTGATTTCCGGCCCGCACCATGCCGGGCGTGGCGGTGCCGTTTCGGATATTGACCGTGGTGGTCGTTACCGCTCGGGCCAGACCACTCGCCTCCATCTGGGTAGCCGTCATGGTCTGAGTCGCCTGGTACTGGCTTAGCTTTACCGCACCCCAGCCGATCAAGCCTCCGGCCAGGGCTCCGGCCGTAATAGCTTGCCTGTTGCCTCCCGCTAAAGCCGCCAGGCCAGCCCCGGTTAGGGCGCCGAGACCCGCACCCATGGCCTGCTGCTGTTGGCCTTGGGTGGTGACGCAGCCGCTGAGCAGGCCGCTGCACAATGTTGCTGCAAAAAGGGCGTTACTAGGTGAACACATATCAGCTCTCCTTAAAATGGCATGTCTACGCATGCTGTCACTTCGGCGCTCCGCGTGCTTTCGGACGGGAACGCCATCGCCGGTTGGCGTCTTCGGAAACGGTGACCGGAATATATGCTTATTATAGCGGCACACAAAGGTTCGGCAGGCCACGAAATCGGTGGGGAACGCTTGTGGCCCGAATCAGCGCAGACCCCGATGCTCGATGAGATTCAAGAACTCGCTGCGGGTGGATTCGTAGTGACGGAAGATCCCATTCATTGCGGAGGTGACCATGTTCGAAGTCTGCTTCTCGACTCCCCGCATCATCATGCACAAATGCTGGGCCTTGATGACCACCCCAACGCCCTCGGGTTGGAGAATGTCCATCAGCGCTTTCGAGATCTGATGGGTCAGCCGTTCTTGCACTTGCAAGCGGCGAGCAAACATGTCCGCGATACGAGCGAGCTTGCTGACTCCAATGATCTTGCCTTTGGGGATATATCCGATATGACAGCGGCCGAAGAAAGGCAGTAAGTGGTGTTCGCACAGGCTATAGATCTCAATGTCTTTGACGATGATGAGATCGGAGGAATCGCTCTCAAAGAGCGCGTCGTTGATGATGGCGTCTATGTTTTGGCCATAGCCTTGAGTAAGAAATCGCATCGCCTCCGCAACCCGCTCGGGGGTGCGCTTCAAGCCTTCGCGCTCCGGGTCCTCCCCGAGTTGCGCCAAGATCTCTCGGTAGAGATCGTTCATCGGTGACATCCTCGTGTGGGTACGCGAAATTCGATCAACGGCTTAGGACAAGGCTGTTTTTTCGGCGTTATATACCGCATAGTTTTTCGTAGCCAGCAGACGTTGAGTTTTCGCACCGGCGCTAGAAGGAGCATAATAGTCTAATGGAAGTTAATATTGAAAGAATGTGAAAACCCGCGGCCCTTCTCACAGAAGCCAAGATGTGACGCTCGGCGAACGGATTAAACTGTTGCAGGAAATGCCCATCTTCGGGGGCGTGAGACGCGATATATTGACGTATCTACTCGAGCTTGCACCCTCTGTTAAGAAGGTTAAAGGTGATTATTTCTGCCGCGAGAACGAAGAGGCAGACTCTTTGTTCGTGCTTGAGCGGGGCAAGGTGGCGGTGTTGAAGGGTTGGAAGGGGGAGCAATATTTGCTGAATAAACTCGGCGCCGGCGATTGTTTCGGTGAAATGGCGGTGATCGATCTCGGCCGCCGAACGAGCTCAGTGCTCGTGCTGGAAGACAGCTCCGCCATCCAAGTATCAGCGGGCAACTTATATGCGGTTTACAAGCGCGATCTGGAGCAATTCACCATCATTCAGATGAACCTTTGTCGGGAAATCAGTCGCAGGCTGCGGCTTGCCGATGAACGGCTTTTTGCGTCCAAACATCCGGCCAAATGGTCGCCGGGGAGTACGTATTCCCTCTGCCCTGAACGAGCGGAGACTGACCAGGAGATAACGGTTTGTCGGGTAAGGCGGAGCTTATCCCCGGTGGGGACCCCAACCGTCCGATGTCGGTGTCCAAACGTCGCTTCTTGACCGCGGCGGGACTGGGATCGCTGGGACTGCTGTTGGGTCAGCGAGCAGGCCGTGGGCAAGCGGCGGATGTGCGCTCGCTCTCCCTTTATCATACGCACACCAATGAAAGGCTCTCGCTGGTTTATTATTCCGAGGGAAAGTATGCGCTCGAAGCCTTGCGACGCATAGATTACCTGCTGCGGGATCACCGCACCGGGGCCATATTCCCCATAGCGCCCCGTTTGTTGGATGTGCTGTTCGATGTTTCCTTGCAAACAGGCGCCCAGAACGTGTTTGAGGTGATCTGCGGATACCGCTCGCCGGCAACAAATGAAATGTTGCGTGCCCACGGCGCGGGAGTGTCCAAGAACAGTTTGCACATGCTTGGAAAAGCGATTGATGTACGCCTAGGGCGTATACAGACAGCTCATTTGCGGGACATCGCACTGGCCATGGGCCGAGGAGGGGTCGGCTATTACCCAAAGTCGAACTTCGTACATCTGGATGTGGGGCGGGTGCGATCCTGGTAACTCGCCCCTATCTCCTGCCTCGCTTAGGGGCAGCACTTCGCCGCTTTGAAAAACATTCCATGGCGCAAAAAAGCCCCCAACTCAAGGTCGCGTTAGTGACAGGGGGCGCGAGACGGGTTGGCCGCGCGGTGGCCTTGACTTGACGCTAGCGCAAGCGGGCATGGATGTCGCATCACCTACCCTCGCAGCACCAGGGAGGCGAAGCAACTGGTGCAGCAGATGCGGCGCCTGGGGCGGGAAGGCGAGCCGATCCCAGGGGACGCAACACAAACCGACGCGGCACAATACCATTTTCAGGGCCTTTTCCCAGCGTTTCGCACGGCAAGACGCTTTGAAAACGCCGGTGCCTTTCAACCCTCTTCGATCGGTCAAATAATGCCTCAGGCTTATGACCGCGATAGGGCGGTTAATGCGTGGCTCCTGTTGCTGTTGATGCAGGCGTCAACACCCCCGGCTACCCGATTATGCCTCTTCACTTGGGTTGGTACTC
>JBOHHR010000245.1:0-3496 GCA_050725475.1 Gammaproteobacteria bacterium
GTCGAACACCGCTCTTGGATACAGGTGTTCGATATCAACTACCACTTAGGGGTGGACGGTATTTCCGTGCCGCTCATCCTGCTGACGACGTTTTCCACCGTGCTCGTGATCCTGTCGGGTTGGGAGGCGATAAAGGATCGCCTGGCGCATTACATGGCGGCGTTTTTGATCATGGAGGGGCTGATGGTCGGCGCCTTCGCCGCCTTGGATGCGATCCTTTTCTACGTGTTTTGGGAAGCCATGCTGGTGCCGATGTTTCTCATCATCGGGATCTGGGGCGGGCCACGGCGGATCTACGCCACGATCAAGTTCTTTTTGTACACTTTTTTAGGCTCGGTTTTCATGTTGGTGGCTTTGCTTTACCTGTATTTTCAGGCCAAGAGCTTCGACATCCTCGACATGCATCAGACCGCCTTGAGCCTGAGCGAACAAAAGTGGATCTTCATCGCCTTCCTGCTCGCCTTTGCGGTAAAAATACCGATGTGGCCGGTGCACACCTGGCTGCCGGACGCGCATGTGGAAGCACCCACGGGAGGCTCGGTCATCCTGGCGGCGATCCTGTTGAAAATGGGAGGATACGGGTTTTTGCGGTTTAGCTTACCGATCGCGCCCGATGCCAGTCATGCCTTAGCGGGGCTGATGATCGCCCTTTCCCTGATCGCGGTAGTGTATATTGGATTCGTGGCTTTGGTACAAAGCGACATGAAGAAGCTGATCGCGTATTCCTCGATCTCCCACATGGGGTTCGTGACCTTGGGCATTTTCATGGCCTTTAAGATCTTCGAACACACGGGCTCTTGGCGAGGGGCGGCTATGGGCATGGAAGGCGGAATGATGCAGATGGTCTCCCACGGCTTCATTTCCGGCGCTTTGTTCCTGTGCGTGGGCGTGATGTACGACCGCTTGCACAGCCGCGAGATCGCGGATTACGGCGGGGTGGTGAACACCATGCCTTATTTCGCCTCGTTCATGATGCTGTTCGCCATGGCCAACGCCGGGCTTCCGGGCACCTCGGGATTCGTCGGCGAATTTCTGGTTGTCTTAAGCAGCTTCAAGGCGAGCTTCTGGTTCGCCGCCACCGCCGCTACCATCCTGGTCTTAGGGGCCGCCTACACCCTTTGGATGTATAAACGCGTGATTTTCGGTGATGTGGCCAACCCCAATGTGGCTAAGCTTGCGGATATCGATGCCCGTGAGTTTACCATCCTGGCCGCGCTCGCAGGAGCCGTGCTGCTGTTCGGGATCTGGCCAGCGCCGTTGTTCGACGTCATGCATCCGACTATTGAAAACCTAATCGAACACATCTCCCACTCCAAGCTTTGATTCACGGTTAACTATGCAGGACTTAATGCTCGTTTTGCCGGAAGTCACCATACTCACCATGGCCTGCGTGGTCTTGATGGTGGAGGTGTATCGCCCAGACCCGGAAAAAAGGCGGGTTTATTGGCTCTCCCAAGCGGCGCTCGCGGTGGCCTTGTTCGTTACCGTGGCTCAAGCGTCCAGCGGGCGTTCTTTGGCGTTTAACGGCGTGTTCGTGGCCGATGTGATGAGCACCGCGCTAAAAGCCGCCATTCTGTTGGTGACGCTGATGGTGTTCGCATACTCCAGGCACTATTTGACGGAGCGCAAGAGCATGAAGGCCGAGCATTTCGCCTTAGGTCTATTTGCGGTGCTCGGGATGATGATTATCGTCTCCGCCAACAGCTTTCTTACGATCTATTTGGGGCTGGAGTTATTGTCCTTGTCGCTGTACGCGATGATCGCCGTGGAGCGGGATTCCAGGGACGCAGCCGAAGCCGCGATGAAGTATTTCGTGCTCGGTGCGCTTGCCTCCGGCATGTTGCTGTATGGTTTATCCATGCTCTATGGCGTCACCGGAAGTCTCGATATCTCACAGATCGCTCAGGCTGTCGGGGCGCAGAGCAAAGACAGCCAACTCCTGGTTTTCGGTCTGGTCTTCGTTGTCGTTGGGGTCGCCTTTAAGCTCGGTGTGGCGCCTTTTCATATGTGGATCCCGGATGTCTACCAGGGCGCGCCTACGTCGGTGACGCTGTTTATCGGCACGGCCCCCAAAGTCTCCGCGTTTGCTCTCGCCTTCCGCTTGTTGGTCGACGGCCTGCCTACGCTGGTCGCGGACTGGCGGGGGATGCTCATGATCATGGCCGTGTTGTCCATCGCCCTAGGCAACGTGGTCGCTATTGTCCAGTACAACATCAAGCGCATGCTGGCCTATTCCACCATCGCCCATATGGGGTATTTACTGCTCGGCTTGGTCGCAGGTACCCCGACCGGGTTCGCGGCGGCCATGTTTTACGCCATTACCTACACCGTGATGAGCGCGGCTGCTTTCGGGATGGTCATCCTTTTGGGCCGGATCGGGTTCGAATCCGATCAGCTCGATGATTTTAAGGGTTTGAGCGAACGCAGTCCCTGGTTCGCCTTGGTTATGCTCATCGTCATGTTCTCCATGGCTGGGGTGCCGCCGTTTGTCGGTTTCTGGGGACAGTGGTTTGTGATCAAAGAAGTGGTGGCCGTCGGCCATGTGTGGCTGGCGGCACTGGCTGTGCTTTTCTCGATTGTCGGGGCGTTCTACTACCTGCGCATCGTTCGGCTGATGTATTTTGACAAGCCGGACCAAACGCACGCGATTGCGCCCAACAAAGAGCTGCGTTGGGTGTTAAGCGCCAACGGCATCGCCGTTCTTGTTCTTGGCTTGATGCCCGGTTTGTTGATGGAGCTTTGTGTGCGAGCGATCTAGGATGCGATTCCGGGCTCGTGCCCGGCGTGCGTGGGTTTCCTACGCAGCGCAGCGAGCAAGCTCTGCGACCTTGGCCGCGATTAGCCGCTTTTGCGCAATTTATGGGCTAGGAAAAAGCCCGCCACGATTGCCATTGCCAACACAGAAAGCATCTATCACCACCAAGGCCACAGCATTAACATCGGAATCGACATATCGTTACCTCCGCTCTTGACCTCGAGCAACCTCGTCTTGCCGTAGTCGGCCAGGAGTTGCTCGAGAAAGGGGCGAAACTCCGTGGTCTCCGCACGTTTGGTGGGGATCTCCCGCTGCCCCACAAACAACCTCGTGTCATTGGACCCGTGCAGCGCTCGTAACACCATGGCGATAGCTCCCTTCGCCACCGCCCCCGATAGGGTCACTCCAGTCTCCAACCTTCTGCTGAGAGACCGACACCGATTTCCCATCAATGGCTGTGATGCGCACCGGGAAAGCCTCCTTGGGCGCGTTCCAGTGGGACTGGCCCAAGAAAATCAATCGCCCCCAAATCCAGAATATTTTCCGTCTCGCCTTTATCGAAAAAAACGCCAATGCCGTTTTCCTCGGTGGGGTCGGTGGGATAAGTCACTTGGCCATCGCTCTGGGCCATACCGCCTGTCTCAAAGGCTACTCGGTGCTCTTCACCACCGGTTCTGCGTGGGATCGCCTATACCACGTCGGCATTGCCCAGATTGGCAAGCCCCAAATTCATGCGCATCA
>JBOHHR010000246.1:0-6279 GCA_050725475.1 Gammaproteobacteria bacterium
GGTACATGTTGAGCACGGCGTTCACATACGGTTGACCCGCCGTGTATTCGCCCCCGCTCACCGGCTCGTAGCTCATGCACAGATGATTAGTCGGCACGTAAAACAGACCGGTGCGCGGGGAGTAGGCCGCTGGCTGCTGGTCCTTGGTCCCGAGGGCGGCCGGGCAGATGTTTTCGGTATTGACGTCCTCGCCGCCTTGGTGCGTGCTGTATTTCGCAACCACCTGCGGGCGGCCCGTCTTCATGTCCACGTGGGTGGCCCAGTTGACCGTAGGATCGTATTTTTCGGCAACCAAGAGCTCGCCATTCACGCGGTCAAGCGTGTAGCCGAACCCATTGCGGTCGAAGTGCACCAAGGCCTTGCGGTCTTTACCCTTGACATTCATGTCCACTAGGATCATCTCGTTGACGCCGTCAAAGTCCCACTCGTCATGCGGGGTCATCTGATAGACCCACTTGGCCATGCCGGTGTCCACATCACGGGCGAAGATGGTCATCGACCACTTGTTATCGCCAGGGCGCACCACGGGATTCCAAGTACTCGGATTGCCGGAGCCGTAATAGACGAGATTGAGCTCCTTGTCGTACGCAAACCAACCCCAGGTAGTACCGCCGCCGACCTTCCATTGATCGCCTTCCCAGGTCTTGAGACTGGAGTCTTTTCCGACCGGTTGCAACAACGCCGTGGTTTTTTCGGGGTCGAGCAGCATTTCCTCGTCCGGCCCCGTGCTGTAGGCTTTCCAAGCGAGCTTGCCGTCACTCAGGTTATAAGCCGCAAGCCAGCCGCGTACCCCAAACTCTCCACCGCTGATCCCGGTGAATACCTTGTCCTTGATCACATGCGGCGCGTTGGTGGCGGTCTCGCCTTTCTTGGGATCGCCGTTCTTGACCGACCAGACCTTCTCCCCGGTCTTAGCATTTAAAGCGACCAGGGTGGTATCGGCTTGTTGCAGCAGGATCTTACCGTCGCCATACGCCACGCCGCGGTTCACGGTATCGCAGCACATCACCGGCACGGTCTCATCTTGGTTTTGCACCGGCACGTACTCCCAAACCACCTCCAGGGTGTCCAGGTTAATCGCGTAGACATTGTTCGGAAACGGTGCATTCACGTAGAGCGTGTCCTGCGCTAGACCGGTCGCGCTTCCGGGCAGGACCAAAGGACCCCCTTCGTGTCCACGCAGCACACCGGTAGAAAACGTCCACGCCGCCTGAAGCTTGTGCGCGTTCTGGATGTTGATCTGGTCCAGCTCGGAATACCGCCACGTCGAAAAGTCTCCATTCGGCATGACCCAGTAGTTCGGGTCTTCTTGCAGCTTAAGCAACTCGTCATTGGCCCACGCCGTCGGCGCCACGGCCAACGACATCGCTGCTATTAACCATCGCTTGAACGATGTTCGTCTCATGACCTCCTCCTCTTTAAACAAACAAGGTCGATCTCTTTTTCGGGTTTTTGCCACTCCCGACAACCCGAGATCATCCAGGGATGTCGGAAACATTTTTTGGCACCACACACCCAACTCCGTGTCTACAGCAAGCACCATCCCGGATAAAAAGACTGCTGCTTTAAGGCTCAGCAGGGCTGCCACGCGGGGTGCGATCGGGCACACCGAGCGGGATCATAACTCATTCACAGGAATCATCAACTTAAGGGCCCCGTTCGGTACCGCCACGCAACCCCGCCGGGAGTCACACAACTGCTTGGAAAGCAAGAAAAAGCCGCGTTTGGAAGAACTTCGCCCGGTGACATTTTCGATCGTCTGTCAAAAACGTAGGAGCCACGCCCAGTCCTAAAAATCACCGGGGCTTTGCCCCGAGGCGTCGTGCGCGCAAAAAACACCGCCTTTGCGCTTCTTTCTCGGCCTGCTCGAGTCGTTTGATATCTTTGCTTCCCACTGGCGATTCCCGAAACAGGCCACCCTTCTCTCCGGGCATGGCTTTGAAGGTGCGGAACGTGGTGGCCTCCAACCACTGCTTGTAAGGTAGGAAGGAAGCGATGGTATCGACCGCGCAACTGCACGCATACAAGTTATCGACGGTTTGGCCGCCGTGCTGTTTCATGCACGTCAATACCTGGTCGACCCTATCCAGCGTCGGAAAATCGTTTGCGTAGCCAAGGTATGGAAAGAGGCCAAGCACTAAAGGCCAGATACGGTTACGGGGTGTGCGGGAAGCGGAATTTTTATTCATTATCAGCGATTATCAATATATAGAAACGCCATCGTCAACGGTGTTGGCCGGCGAAACCGCGGCAAGCGCATGGTCACCCTCGGCGGTGCAAGAAAGAAGGCTAGCGGGCCATCCCAGGAGCGATACCGCGTTGCTTGAGAAAAGCGAGCAACTGTTCTACACAGTCTTCCACCGGATGCTTGTCCGTATCGATCACGATCTCGGGGGCATCGGGCTCTTCGTAAGGCGCGGAGATCCCCGTGAACTCCTTGATCTCTCCCGCTCTCGCGCGCTTGTATAAGCCCTTTACATCGCGCCCTTCGCATACCCCTAACGAACCTCGGCAGTACACTTCCAGAAACTCTCCTTCCGCCACGAGCGACCGCGCGCGTTGGCGATCGCTGCGGTAGGGGGAGATAAAAGCCGTGAGCGCGATAACTCCTGCTTCAATAAATAGCTTGGCTACTTCACCGATGCGGCGGATGTTTTCCTCCCGGTCCTCGGGCGAGAATCCGAGGTCTCCGCACAATCCATGTCGGATATTGTCGCCATCGCACACATAGCTGTTGCACCCGAGCTCAAACAGGCGCATTTCAAGGGCATGCGCCAGCGTGGACTTGCCTGAGCCAGACAATCCCGTAAACCATATGATGCTGGCTTTGTGGCCGTTCTTCTGTTCCTTATCCTGGCGATTAATGGTAGCCTGATGCCAAACGGTGTTACTGCTCTTGCCGAATTTTTGAGTAGTACTGTCGTTCATATACGCCTCACGTTAGGGATTACTGAAAAAAATCACTATTATCTTGCCATGAAGTCGCGGCGAAGACTAATCAATTGGGTCGCCGCTTTTTTCACCAATACGTTGAGGGAGGAGATCCAATGGCGTCCGTTCAGGCAATCCTGGTTACAGGGGGCGCTGGCTACATCGGTAGCCATGTGGTGCGGCAACTGGGCGAGTTTGGTCGTTCCGTGGTTGTGCTGGACAATCTAAGCACGGGCTTCAAAGAGGCCGTGTTGGCCGGGGAGCACGTAGTTGGTGATACCGGAGACAGAGCGCTGGTTGAGGCGCTGTTAAAACAAAACCGGATCCAAGCGGTAATGCATTTCGCCGCCCACACCGTGGTACCGGAATCCGTAGCCAACCCATTGAAGTACTATGGCAACAACACATGTAAGACGCGCACCTTATTGGAGTGCTGTAGCGCGGCGGGCGTACAACACTTTATCTTTTCTTCCACCGCTGCCGTTTACGGGATGCCCGCGGATAAGCTCATAAGTGAAGAGAGCGAAACACGGCCGATTAATCCTTACGGCAGCTCAAAGTTGATGAGCGAGCAGATGCTCCGTGATTTGGCCCCCGTCAGCCCGCTCAAGTACGTGATCTTGCGCTACTTTAACGTTGCCGGTTCCGATCCCATGTGCCGCATCGGCCAGTCCACACCCAATGCCACACTGCTGATCAAAGTCGCTTGTGAAACCGCCCTCGGCCGTCGCCAAGCCGTCTCCATCTTCGGCACCGATTACCCGACTCCAGACGGCACAGGAGTGCGCGATTACATCCATGTCGAAGACCTCGCCGAAGCGCATATCAAGGCTCTCGATTACTTGGAGGCCGGGGGTGATTCGACGACCTTGAACTGCGGCTATGGACATGGTTATAGCGTGCGCGAAGTGCTTGAAACCGTGGAGCGGGTCCACGGGCACCCGCTAACTATTCGTGAACGACCGAGAAGGCCGGGGGATCCGCCGACACTCGTGGCCGCGGCGGAGCGGATCAAGAACGTCCTCGGCTGGGCCCCTAAATATGACGACCTGGATACCATCGTGCATTCGTCTTTGGCTTGGGAGAAAAAGCGGCGTTACTAGGGAGCCTTTCGGACTTAGGAGAACCTACTGCGGCGGTGGGAAATCGGTCCACAGTTTCGATCATTTTCGTTAAATAGTTACCACTATTCGCCTCAAATGATCGAAAATCTGTCCTCGATTTCCCACACGCCTCGCTACGGCTCCCTAAGTCCGAAAGGCTCCTAGCCACAAACTGACCGGGTCGTTGTCGCTCAGGTGTGCGAACGAGATCAGCATGAGAAACGCGCCCAAGGGCGAGGTGAAGGCAAGAAGACGCGCGGGGCGGCGGGGTACCTCGTCACCCGCGCCGAACTGTTTTACAGCACCGCACGTATTTTTCCTGTTCCTTCGTTTGAATAGCGCCTGGGCGGGCGGCCCGCACCCGGCGTATGGCCTCTTCCGGCGTGACTCCGAACTCGACCAACAGGCGCGCCGCGATGGTGCCCGTTCGGCCCAGCCCGGCGTAACAGTGCAACACCACCCGCTGTCCGGAGCGCAGCAACGCGCGCAGCCGATCACCGGTTTCTAACCAGGCCTGCTCGAAAATCCGCTCCGGGATCTCCATATCCCGGATCGGCAAATGGTGCCACTCCAGCCCCGCCGCCCGCGCCTTATCGGGCAGGCCTCGGAGTTGCAACAGCTCGAATTCATAGACTTCCAGGAGGCTCACCAAGGCCTTGGCTCCCCAGTTCCTTATCGCTCGCAGATCGGTCTCCAGCTTGCGCTCCGTCTCCCGCGGATGTTGCGGAACCAAGATCCGGCCCGGGTAGGCGGCCATGCCTATCGCTCCTCCGTTGGCCGTAACCTCCACCGAATCGATCTGCAGGTGGTCAGTGCGTACTCGCTCTGGGCGTCTTATCACGCTGGATATCCCAAGTGGTGGAAAGAGGTAAGGCGCCGATGCAATTCATTTCCTAAACCGAAACAGTGCGAAGGCCTGTTAGACCCCCTATTCGTGGTTCATGCGGTCATCGCTTTTTATTGTGGTCAATCTGAAACGATTTTCCAAGAAAAAAGGCTTCCGCAGAATCTGTGGGTGGCCACGTCGGAGGCCGAAGGGCTGTGGATCAGAGCGGTGCTTTTATTTTTCGCTGCCGTATGAGCTTCCGTTCTTAAGGGAATGACTCCACTAGGGTTTGGCCACGGATAAGGGTGGACCGCACTGATGGCTTGAGAGCGCTACCGCGGCAAAAACCGATAAAGCTGCTATATTTTAATTCGCTGAAAGCAAAGGAAAAAAGGGTGCGACGCTGGTTTACGTTTGGGGTATAAACAGACCATGAATAAGCTCAAGACGGCTTTGCTCATCGTAGGTGGTCCGGCTTATCAGCCGGGCGTCACGTTCCGCGTAGTCCAGGCGCTAAGCCGTACACACTCGAACAAGGCGATCAAACAGTGGATTCCTTCTGCGCGGTTTTGAACGAGTGCCCCGGAACATTCAGTACAGCGGCGTGCGCGCAGGCATGAAAACCATACGCGTGCTCTGCCTTGAGAATAGCGCGGCGGATGTCAAGTTGGCGCAATCGATCCTTACGAAGGCGGGCTTGGATTGCGCGATCATGCGGGTGCAAACCCGCGAGGCCTTTCTCGCGGCGTTAGAGGCGGGTGGTTTTGACCTCATTCTCTCAGACAGTGTTCTGCCCGCATACGATTCCCTGTCTGCTCTGACCGCTGCCAGAAAGCGCCGCTCGGAAGTGCCGTTTATCTTTTTCTCGGAGAGCATGAGCGAAGAGGCGGCCATAGAGTCGGTCCGAAACGGCGCGACCGATTACGTGCTCAAGCACCGCCCCCAGCGGCTGGCGCCGGCCGTGCTACGAGCGCTTAAGCAGCCGGAGTCTGAAGCCATGCGGCGCCACACCGACGCTCGGGTACATCAATTGGCCTTCTCTGATGACCTGACCGGACTTCCCAACCGCGCTCTGCTCGAAGATCGCCTGGGTGCAGGACTCGCTAGAACTCGGCGCGCGGGTAGAAGCCTAGCTAGCGGTACTCGTTCTGGACCTGGACCGCTTCCAGGTGGTGAATGAATCTCTAGGACGCCGGACCGGGGACCTGCTGTTGCGCGAGGTCGCCTATCGCCTTCCCAAGTGTCTGCGCGAAGGCGACACGACGGCGCGCTGGGGAGGGGATGAGTTCGTTATGGTGCTCTCGGATCTCTCGGAAGAGCGGCGGGCCGCGGGTGCGGCGGTGGCAATCGTGATCGAGAAGATCCAGCAAGCCCTCGCCGGGCCGGTGAGTTTTGATGGCGAGGAAGTTCCGATTTCCG
>JBOHHR010000247.1:0-10616 GCA_050725475.1 Gammaproteobacteria bacterium
AGATTAGCCTTGGTATGCAATCGACCGGCGGTGTCGGCGATGAGAACTTGAGTTCCGCGCGCGGTGGCCGACACCAGCGCGTCATAGATGACCGACGCGGAGTCGGCGCCGGCGTCTTGGGCGGTTACCGCTATTTCGTTGCGTTCGCCCCATGCTTTAAGCTGTTCTACGGCGGCGGCACGGAAGGTATCCCCGGCGGCGAGGGCGACTGAGAGCTTGCGACTCTTTAAGAGGTGGGCGATTTTCCCAATGGTGGTGGTTTTACCGGACCCGTTCACCCCGACCACGAGCATAACAAACGGGCGTTCCCCCGTGGCGACGATCTCCAAGGGCTGTTCAACCGGCCGCAACAACGCCACTAACTCCTCCCGCAACAGGGTCTTGGCGTCGGAAGCCTCGCCATGGCGTTGAAGGCGTTCTTTGAGATCAGCCACCAGCTTTGTAGTCGCCTCTATTCCCAGATCGGCACTGAGGAGGAGATCTTCGATTTCCTCTAGGGTTTGCGGATCGAGCTTATTTTTCCCGGCTATTAGCCGTCCTAAGCCGCCCAGCAAATTCTCGCGGGTTCGCCGCAGACCGGCTCGCAACCCCCCGAGTAGACCCGTGCCTGGCGGGGTTGCTTGTTTGCCTTTGAAGATCATCGCTTACCTTTCCGAATCCACCACTCATTCCCAGGATTACGCTATCCTAACACTCACCAATGAGCACAGTAAGCACGATAACGAGGCGTGCCGGCCTGACACGGTAAAGGGGGTTCAATGTTGAAACGACTGTCCTATGCGCTTTATCTTTGGAGTTTGGGGTGTGGCGTGCTTATGGCTGGACCACCAACGGGGCGAGAGTTCCGCTTGGACAACGGCCTTAAGCTGATCGTGCAGGAGGACCATCGCGCACCGGTCGTGGTTACCCAAGTCTGGTACAAAGTGGGCTCCAGCTACGAGCATGACGGCATCACGGGAATTTCACACATGTTAGAGCACATGATGTTTAAGGGCACGGAAAAAACGGGCCCCAATGAGTTCTCGCAGATCATTTCCCGTAACGGGGGTTCGGAAAACGCCTTCACCGGCCGGGACTACACCGCTTATTTCGAGAAATTGGAGCGTTCCCGGCTGCCCATCAGTTTCGAGCTGGAAGCCGACCGCATGCGCAACCTCAAGCTATCACAACAGGAATTCGTGAAAGAACGCAAAGTCGTGATGGAAGAGCGCCGTCTGCGCACCGAGGACGATCCCCAAGCCATGACTTATGAGAAGGCCATGTCCGTCGCCTATCAGACCAGTCCCTATCGCCACCCCATCATCGGCTGGATGGCGGACATCGAAAACTACACCTTAGATGATCTGCGCGCCTGGTACGAAAAATGGTATGCGCCGAATAATGCGACCGTGGTGATTGTCGGCGATGTGCAACCGCAGGCGGTTTTCGATCTCGCGAAGCGGACCTTTGGGTTGCTGCCTAAAGGCGGGGTGGCGCCGGTCAAGCCCAGGCCGGAGGTCCCGCAGCTAGGGGAGAAGCGAATAATCGTCAGGGACGTCGCAGAGCTTCCGTATCTCATCCTGGGCTACAAAACGCCCTCTCTGAAGGCGGCCCTGGATACACCGGCGGAGATCACTGAGGCAGAGGTGTACGCTCTGGAAGTATTGGCCGCGATCCTCGCTGGCGGCGACAGCGCGCGTTTGCACAAAAATCTGGTGCGGGGAAAACAGGTCGCGGCGAGCGCGAGCGCCAGTTACGATCTGCTAGCACGCTTGAATACGCTGTTTATGCTCGGGGGGATCCCGGCCCAGGGTCATGATATGAAGCGCCTGGAGGCGGCGTTACGGGCGGAGGTGGAGCGATTGAGCAGCGAGCCGATAACACCGGAAGAGCTTGCTCGGGTCAAGACCCAGGTTGTCGCCTCAGAGATCTATGAGCGGGATTCCACGTTTTACCAAGCCATGCAGATCGGGATCTTGGAAACCATCGGTTTGCCTTGGTCGCTTAAAGACGGCTATGTGGACAAGCTTAAGGCAGTGACGGCCGAGCAGGTACAGCAAACGGCGAAAAAGTACCTGATCCCAGAGCGCTTGACCGTCGCTGTGCTGGAGCCCTTGACCCAAGCGCAAGGGCGATCGCGATGATAGCCAGGACGATGACATTTTGGCTATTGGGGATCGCGGCTACGGCCTACGCAGCGCCGCCGATAGAACATTGGCAAACGAGCAACGGTGCGCGGGTTTTTTTTAGCCACGCGGGCGAATTACCGATGGTCGATATCCGGGTGGTGTTCGATGCCGGAGGGGCACGCGACGGCTTAAACAAGGGCCTGGCCGTATTAACCAATGCGCTGGTCGCCGAGGGCGCGGGTGGATTGCCGGCGGAAGCGATCAGCGAACGATTCGAGGATCAGGGGGCTGACTTTGAGTACAGCGCCTTGCGTGACATGGCTTGGGTGAGCCTGCGCAGCGTCACCGAAAAGGCACATCTTCAGCCGGCTCTGGAAACGCTGGCTTTGGTTTTGACCCAGCCCGATTTTCCTGAACCGGCGTTCGAGCGCCAGCGCAAACGACTGTTGGTGGCCTTGGCACAGAAACGGCAGTCTCCCAGCGATCGAGCGGATGAGGCTTTTTATCGGGTCGCCTACGGCGATCATCCCTATGCGAGCGATCCAAATGGAACGCCCGAGACGCTTAATGCACTCGAGGTTAAAGACCTGCGGCAGTTCTATCAGCGCCTCTATGTGGCGCGCAATACGGTACTGGCCATCGTCGGCGATCTCAGCAAGGCCGAAGCGCAAGCGATGGCACAGACGGTGGTCGGTCGGCTCCCAGAGGGCGACGCGCCCGAGCCATTACCGGATGTCAAACCGCCGAGCGACCCGATCACGCGCCATCTTCCTCACCCATCGACCCAGACCCATATTCGCATAGGCCAGATCGGGATGCGGCGAGATGATCCGGACTACTTCCCGCTTTATGTGGGCAACCATGTCTTGGGCGGCTCTGGACTGGTGTCTCGGCTGGCTGACGAAGTCCGGGAAAAGAGGGGGCTTTCCTATAGCGTGTCCAGCTATTTCTCCCCTATGCGGGTGAGCGGACCTTTTATCGTGGGCCTAGAGACGAAAAATGCCCAAGCCAAAGAGGCACTGGAGGTAACCGAAGTCACCTTGCGCGCGTTCGTGGAACACGGGCCAACGAAAAAAGAGCTCAGCGCGGCGGTCATGAATCTCACCGGAGGGTTCCCCTTGCTCGTCGACAGCAATGCAAAGATCGTGCAATACCTCGCGATGATTGGGTTTTATGGCTTGCCCGTCGATTTCTTGCAAACGTTCGTTGGCAAGATCAAGGGCGTAACGCGTGAGGATATCGTAGAGGCCTTGCATCGGCGCATGGCTCCTAGCCGCCTGGTCACCGTGACCGTCGGGGGAACGGCACCCCAGGTCGAGGCCGGGCCAGCGATGAGCGAGAAAAAAACGCCCCAGTAGCGTGAAGCGTGCAGCGGCCGGTACGGTGCGGATCATCGGCGGGCGCTGGCGGAGGCGGCGATTGCTTGTGCCCGAGGCGGCAAGCTTACGTCCAACTAGCGATCGGGTGCGCGAGACCTTGTTTAACTGGTTGACGCCGTTTATCGAGGGTGCGGCCTGTGTGGACTTGTTCGCGGGCAGCGGCGCCTTGGGGTTTGAAGCCGCATCGCGCGGCGCGGCGCGCGTGGTTATGGTCGAAAAAAGCGCACCGCTGGTGCGCTCATTGCGCCGCACGGTGGAAATACTCGGCGCCGAGAGCATCCACATAGTCCACGCCGATGCCTTAGAATGGCTGGCAGGAGCCCCGAGTCCTTATGGTATCGTGTTTCTAGATCCCCCGTTTCAAGAAGACTTGTTACCGGCTTGCTGCGCGCGCCTCGTTTGGAAGCAGTGGCTCGCCGACAATGCGCTGGTGTATGTGGAAAGCCGTAAAAACGCGCCGCATTCGGGTTGGTTGAGCGATTGGCGGATCTGGCGCCAGGGATCCGCGGGGGGCGTGGCGTATTACCTATTACAACCACAAAAAAACTAAAGGAAAAAGCCGCAAATGAGCATTACAGCAATCTATCCAGGCACTTTCGATCCCATTACCAACGGACATACCGATATCGTCGTGCGCGCCGCGAGAATCTTTCAGCGGGTGGTCGTGGCGGTGGCCGGAAGCACCTCCAAGCGCACGGTGTTTTCTCCAGAAGAGCGCCTCGATCTGGCCAAGAATGCCCTTTCCGCCGTGGGCAATGTGGAGGTCTGCCGCTTTGATGGCCTGATGGCGGACTGCGCGCGCGAGCACAATGCCACAGTTATCCTACGAGGCTTGCGCGCGGTTTCCGATTTCGAGTACGAATTCCAAATGGCCAGCATGAACCACAAGCTGATCCCGGAGGCGGACACTTTGTTTCTCACCCCGGCCGAACAGTTCGCATTTATCTCCTCAAGCCTGGTGCGCGAGGTGGCTGCTCTCGGGGGCAATGTGGGCGATTTCGTTTGCCCGGCAGTAGAGGACGCACTTATGCGGAGCCTGCGGGGGAGCGTCGACGAAGCGAATAAGATATCCCCGTAGGGAGAACGTGAGCCGCTGCTTGTGCCATCTGCTCGGGACAAATGTTTCCCTCTTCAATGCATTCAATGCAATGCAGAGGGCCGACGCCGGTGCCGAGGCCGAGAAAAAGCATCCGCTCGCCCGAATAACTGCCGAGCGCTTGCATCGCCGCGCCCCCGACAAGTTTGTATTAATGCTAAAGCTGTTTCCTGCGCCCGTTGAAGCGGTATCTCTGGAAGGGCTGTATTTAGCTCATGATCTCAGGGCCCTCGGTCATGCATCGCGGCCCTTCGTCTACACCAACTTCATCGCAAGTTTGGATGGCCGGATCGCCGTGAAGTCATCACACACAGGGTCCCTAACGGTACCGAAGGCGATTGCAAACCCTCGCGATTGGCGTCTCTTTCAGGAGCTTGCCGCGCAGGCGGACGCGCTGATCACGACCGGGAGATATGCCCGTGAACTCGCCGCCGGTCATGCTCAGGACGTCTTGCCCCTGAGTCCCAAGCCGGAGTATCAGGACCTTTTTGCCTGGCGCATGGAGCGCGGGCTCGCTCCACAACCGGCGGTCGTTATCGTCAGCGCAAGTCTGGATTTTCCGCTCACCGGTACGTTGCTGGAGGCTGATCGCAAGGTACTGGTCGCGACTACCGCCCGGGCCGATCGCGCCCGCTTGGAGGCGATCGCGAAGTGCGGCATCGAGATCGTGATTGCCGGAGAGGCCGAACGCGTGCAAGGAATACGCTTGATGGACAGCTTGCACCAGCGGGGGTTCGCCATCGTCTATTCGACGGCGGGCCCGCAGATCCTCGCCATGCTACTGGCCGATCGCCGCCTCGATCGGCTATATCTTACTCAGGTCAATCGGATCCTCGGCGCCCAAGAGTACGATACGCTCGTCTCCGGGCCGCGGCTCATTCCACCGGTCGACTGGAAACTGAATGGCCTGTATTATAGCGAGCATTGTTCGGACAACGCGGGACAGCTCTTCAGCGTTTACGACCGGCTCGACTACGACCGGCTCGACGAGCCTGTTGCGAAAAACGGCCCCTGCGACTAGCGGCCCCTCCAAGGTTCTCTAAGGTCTCATTCCATCTCACGAATGTAGTGAGCTGTGGTACCATGCCAAAGTGCAGCACCAACGCTGTTATGAACATATTGAACCCGCATGCCGGTGCCCGTGTCGAAGGGGTTGGGTAGAGGATCAATGGCCAATGAGTCCTGTAGTATTCCAACGGGTGAGATCAGCAGCGCCAGCGCAACGGATACGCCCCACGATTTAGATCAAACAACGGAGTAGTGAGCGATGGTCACAGAAACCATAATCGAAGACAGTCCGCTGCAATTTACGAACGCGGCAGCGGAAAAGGTGAGACAGCTTATCTCGGAGGAAGGCGATGACGGATTGATGCTCAGGGTTTTCATCACCGGCGGCGGATGCTCTGGGTTTCAATACGGGTTCACCTTCGACGAGAGCGTTAACGACGGTGACACGGTGGTTGAGAATGGTGGAGTCAAGCTCTTGATCGATCCCATGAGTGTGCAATACCTGACCGGCGCCGAGATCGATTATTCGGAAGGCTTGGAGGGGGCCCAGTTCGTTATTCGCAACCCCAACGCAGCAACCACTTGCGGTTGCGGCTCTTCGTTCTCTGTTTAGCAGCTAAACTTAACCGTACTGGATAACGCGGGGGCGTGCTCAATCCTTTATCAGCGCCCCCGGATTAACGAACAGCCGGTTGGTACACCGCCCCCAAAACCACAGCGCGCTCGGCGCCGGTCACCGATGGTAGATTGCCAGGTTTCCCGGTGATCCGCTGCATAGCCAACCATGCGAAAGCCACCGCCTCTACGCTACTGGGGGGCAAACCGCTTTCCGAGGTGGCGGCGATCTTCACCTCGGGGAGGGACGCGGCGAGTTCCTGCATGAGCACGGGATTATGTGCTCCCCCTCCACAGACGAGCAATTCTCCAGCCGAAGAGGCGTATTTCGTGGTGGCGATGCGGATCGCACGGCAGGTCAAGCTAACTAATGTGGCTTGAATATCTTCCGGCGAAAGATGGCTATCGGTTTGTCCCAGCACGGAGCTCAGCCAGTCGAGGTTGAAGTATTCTCTTCCGGTGCTCTTCGGCGCGGAGGCGTGAAAAAACGGATCGCGAAGCATATTTCTCAGAACGTCTTGGTGCGGCCGGCCTTTCTTGCTCCAACGGCCATCTTCATCCATGGGCGTGCCTAAATGTAGGCGGGCCCAGTCGTCTAACAACGCATTTCCCGGACCGACGTCAAATCCGAGGACGGGTTTTATGGCATCGGCCGGCAAGACGGTGATATTCGCTATTCCACCGATGTTCAAGACGACCCGATCGATCGACGGGTTGTGGAAATGAGCCTGATGAAAGGCCGGCGTGAGCGGTGCGCCCTGGCCGCCGGCGGCGATGTCCATGCCTCTAAAATCTGCTACCGTGGTAATTCCGGTCGCCTGGGCAATAGTATTCGGATCCCCAATTTGAACTGAGCAGGGAAAAGGCGGGTGCGGTTGGTGATAGATGGTTTGTCCATGGCTGCCAATGGCGGTGACCTCATCCCGTCTTATCGCCGCTTGCTTTAGCACCTGGAGCGCTGCTTCCGCGAACAGCTTGCCTAGGCGTACATGCAGTTGGCTAAAGGTGTTCAGTGACACCCTGGCGTTCACCGTTCGGAAGGTCGCTAAGGCTTGCTGCAGATCGCTGGGGAAAGGAACTTCGAGATAATTGATCAAGCGCGTCTTATTACCCTCGAGCTCGACCAATGCGGCATCGATCGCATCCATGCTGGTGCCTGACATAAGGCCGATGAAAATGGCCATACAATTACCGCGAAAAGGAAGTAGGCGCCCTTTCCGCGGTCATCGCGAGCAGTCGACGATCGGTAAGCTCTCGGGTTGTCGAGGGGCGTCCTTTAGCTAGCTCGCCGGCGATCTCATCGAGCTTGGCTAGGACGGGGGCGGTGTGTGACTTGAACGCAGCTCGCTGAGCGCGGGAAAGTGGGACCGTCTTAGGAAGCTTCGCCGTCAGGGGATTTTGGTGCGCGCCGTTAACGCGGAATTCATAGTGAAGATGAGGCCCCGTCGCCAGGCCGGTCTGTCCCACCAGGCCGATTAATTCTCCTTGCCGTATCCCCTTGCCTGTACGAATTCCCCCGGCAAAACGCGACAGATGTGCGTAGAGGGTACTGTATTCTTCGCCGTGTTGCAGCACAACGGTCTTGCCATACCCGCCATTAACGCCTACAAACACAACCCTACCATCGCCGGTGGCTTTAACGGGTGTGCCCTGTGGGGCGGCATAATCGACTCCGCGATGGGCGCGTATCCTATTCAGAACGGGGTGCTTGCGCTTGAGGTTGAAATAGGAGCTAATGCGCGCGAAGTTAACCGGGGTTCGCAAAAAGGCTTTGCGCGTGCTTTTCCCTTCCTCGGTGTAGTATTCCTCGCGCCCAGTGTCGTCCTTAAACCGTATGGCGCGATATCGCGTGTCTTGGTTTACAAATTCCGCCGCCAGTATGCCTCCATCCTCGATTCGCACCCCGTCTTTTCGATATTGCTCGAATATCACGGCGAAACTGTCGCCCTTGCGAATATCCAGCGCGAAATCGATATCCCAGGCGAACAGCTTTACCAGTTCCATCACTATCTTCTCGGGCAAACCAGCCGCTTGGGCGGCTTGCCAAAGCGAATTCCTAATGCGGCCACTCGCTGCAAGGATGCAAAACGCCGGCTCTTGATCGGCGGTCTTGAGCTTAAATTTGCCATGCTGTTTATGGGCGCGAATTCGACGTAGCGGGTCTGCCTCATAGATGAGATCTCTAAGCTCACCGTCCTGGATGCGGAACTTCAGCGTCTGTTTCGGCTTTAGACGCCACAGACGCCACGTTTCCTCCGCATTATCAACCTCCAACAGCTGGTAAAGCTGACGGTGATCCAAGTTCAAGCGCTCAAAAATAGCCGAAAGCGTGTCATGCGGGCGCACGAGCACTTCTTGCCACTCATTGACAACGTCGGTATCCATTACCTTGCTATGAGAGATAGCCATGTCATTACGCGCCGTGTTCGGAGCTTCCAAAGAACCGGGTGTGAGCGCAGGATCCCTGAAAGACGCATCGATCGTTGCGGTGCTTGGCAGCGTAGCCGCCGCCTTCTGCCTCTCTAGGTTAGCTGGTCGGTCGGCGTAGGGCATAAGCCGAGTGTTAACGGCCATTCCGGCGGTTAGGGCTATCACAAGCGCAAGAACCGGAAGCACAAGCCACCGTCGCCGCCACACACCACCACGGTGGCGTCGTATTCCCAAGCGCAAACGCGGTTTGTAGTCGTACTTTATGATTTTCGTCTAACTCCTGGTTTATTATTAGTATCTTTTTTTCTAAAAATAACCTGATATGCGAGATCGGTCAACGTTATCGATCCAAGTCGATGCTAAGCGCGCAACCGGCCTTGTGGTAAGCTTGCTAAAAAAGCCCGAGATTACCAGATGCACAACAAGCTTGAACTATTAAAGCGGGGTGTGGTTGAGATCCTGTTAGAGGACGAACTCGCTAAGAAGCTCGAATTAGGGCGAGCGCTAAGAATTAAAGTCGGATTTGACCCGACCGCTCCAGATCTGCACCTGGGTCATGCGGTGTTGTTGCAAAAGCTACGACAGTTTCAGGATCTGGGGCACGAGGCGCTTTTCTTGATCGGGGATTTCACCGCGTTGATCGGCGATCCCACGGGTCGGAGCGTAACGCGAAAACCGCTTTCTCCGGCGCAAATCTCAGCTAACGCACAGACTTATAAAGAACAGATAGTCAAGATCCTAGACCCGAACCGGCTGCGGATTGTGTTCAATTCGGAGTGGATGAAAAGCATGTCAGCGAGCGACCTCATTAAGCTTGCGTCCCAACACACAGTCGCGCGTATGCTGGAGAGGGATGATTTCAGCAAACGCTACGAGAACAGACAGCCGATCGCGATCCATGAATTTCTGTATCCACTGATCCAAGGTTACGATTCATTGGCGTTGCGGGCCGATGTCGAATTGGGAGGTACCGACCAAAAGTTCAATCTCTTAATGGGGCGCCAACTGCAGCAAGCCTTCGGACAACCACCACAAGTGGTGATGACCCTGCCTATTTTGGAAGGTTTGGACGGGGTGCAAAAAATGTCTAAATCGCTGAATAACTACGTGGGGATCACGGACGTGGCCGATGAGATGTTCGGCAAGCTCATGTCAATTTCAGACCGCCTCATGTGGCGTTTTTTCGATCTCTTAAGCTTCAGATCCGCGGAAGAAATCGTTCAATACAAATCCTGCGTCGCAGAACAAGGGGTAAACCCAAGAGATGTGAAGTTTGAGCTTGCGCTGGAGTTGGTCACGCGGTTTCATTCGCAACACGCAGCCGAAAACGCGAAGCAGAATTTCATCAAGCGGTTTCAACAAGGTACGTTGCCCGAAACCGTTCCAGAGCTGGAAATTCTAGCACCCAATGGCTCGCTGCCTATCGCAAGCTTGCTCAAACAGGTGGGGCTCACCAAGAGCACCTCGGAGGCGAATCGCATGGTTCGCCAGGGCGCGGTAAGGATAGACGGGCAAAAGCTAGAGAATGCTGACACCGCGATTGTCGCGGGCACGACCCATGTATATCAGGTGGGAAAGAGACGATTTGCTCGGGTACGACTCATTTGAGGGGGATTTGCGCGCCAATCGCGCGCTTAAGCTCCAAATACCATGTTGTGCACGACTCAAAAGCGCTTCCATTGGCCGCGGGGCTTGTCGTGAGTCGAAACAGCAGTGTATAATTGATTTCTTTCGTGGAGCAGATTGCTCTTGTTCTTTAATAGATTGAACTGATCAACTAATTTGTGTGGGCGCTTTGCTTTTAGTTGTCGTGTTACCAGCGAAAAATTCGGTGGAAGCGAGTTCGCAACCACCGAGGCACTTTGGTAACACGTAAGTGTTACCGCAAGCTTTAACTGAAGAGTTTGATCCTGGCTCAGATTGAACGCTGGCGGCATGCTTAACACATGCAAGTCGAACGGCAGCGCGGGGAAGCTTGCT